>CAYNMO010000026.1:7054-17355 GCA_964398155.1 uncultured Actinomycetota bacterium
TAAATCTTCTTGCGAATAGTGTGTCGGCCCGCCTCCAGAGGTCAATCCGGAGTGAGTAGCCACTATCCTAACTTTTAGATTGGGATAGCATATGTCTGTTCGAACCTGCTCACATGCCCTCATTGATGCAAACGTCGCAAAAGTCGATACAAAGGGTATTTTGCCTTCAACTGCCAGCCCGGCAGCAATCGACATCATATTCTGTTCAGCTATACCGACATTAAAAAACCTCTCGGGATAAACATCTTTGAAATCAATAGTCTTGGTAGTACGCATCAGGTCCGCTGTAAGTACGACAATCTTATCGTTTCTCTTCCCTATTTCAGCAAGTTTCTTTCCGTATACTTCCTTAGCAGCCGCTTTGTCTACTAATCCGTAAAAGTTTATATTCTCTTCTGCCATATTCAATCAACTCCTTAGTTTCTCAATATCTTTGTCAATAATATCGCAACAATTTTTAAGTGTTTCACTATTAACCGTCCCGGCATGCCAGCCAGATGAATTCTCCATAAATGAAACACCCTTACCTTTTACAGTTTTACAGATAATAACTGTAGGTATATCGGATTGAGACGGTGGGAGGTTGTCAATTGTATTTACCAGTTGCTCAATATCGTGGCCATCAATTGTAATGGCATTCCAACCAAAAGCTCTCCATTTATCTTCCAGAGGTTCGAGTTTCATAAATTCTTCAGTCGGACCATCAAACGACAGGCCGTTCCTGTCTACAAATCCTGTAATGTTGCCGAGTTTATACTGACTTGCAGCCATAGCTCCCTCCCAAATCGAACCCTCCTGGAGTTCTCCGTCACCCATAACAGTAAATATTCTGTGACTCTTTTTATCAAGTCTTGCGGCAAGAGCCAATCCTACTGCTATAGAGAGCCCATGTCCCAGGGAACCAGTAGACACATCCACTGAAGCTAGCATATTGGAGCATGGATGCATGCCGAAATCACTGTCCAACCTCATATATGTTTTATAGATGGTTTCAATATCGTAAAAACCAACCATCGCCTGAGCGATGAAAAGAGCTCCGGAACCATGGCCTTTGCTCAGTACAAACCTGTCACGACCATCCCACTTTGGATTCTTTACGTCATATTTTAAACCATATTGGTATAAAACTGTCATAATATCGGTCAGTGAAAGATCACCGCCTATGTGTAGCAATCCAGCTTCATGGCTTAGCCTCAGCAAATTCTTTCTCATTTCGCACGCCTGAAGTTTAAGGTGCGCAATGTCTGCTTTTTTTGCCATCAGAAGTCCCTCCTTGTTTTTTAAATATTTTTAGTATTAAAAACTAATATATGCAGTATCCACCGTCAACTATAATGTCCGAACCAACCATATAGGAAGCCAAATCAGTTGCCAGAAAAACTACAATGCCTGATACTTCGTCTAAAGTTCCAAATCTTTTAATGGGAACCGTACTTGTCCAAAAATCCAGATGAGACTGCTTCATTCCCTCATGTATACCGGAATATACATAACCATAACTTACACTGTTAACGCGTATACCGTATTTAATGTAGTTTACAGCCAAAGCCTTGGTTAAATGAATAACACCTGCCTTGGAAGTAGTATATGCGACCATGCTGTCAGCTCCTTCAGGAGAAGGATTGATTATATGCCCGGACATGGAAGCCGTGTTTATTATTGAACCCCCATGTTTATGGGCAATCATAACATTTGCAGCTGCTTTGTTAACAAGCAACATGCCGGTAAGATTTACATTTATTATTTTATTCCATTCATCAAATGAAATAGTGGAATTATCATTTTCTCCAAGAATACCTGCATTACTGTGAACTATGTCTATGGTTCCAAATTTATCAATAATGCTCGTAATCATTTCATCAACAGAATCTGGATTTGAGACATCCGCTCCAACTGCAATAGCATTTACGCCATACTTATTTGATATTATTTTTGCAATTTCTTTTGATTTATCCAGCTTTGACTTTATATCAACAATTGCTACATCAGCACCCATCTCAGCAAAAGCAGCAGCTGTTGATCTTCCAATGCCCCCGGCAGCTCCGGTAACAAATGCTTTTTTACCCGCTAAGCTAAACTTCTTTATTACTGTTGTCATTTCCTGAATATTGCTCATAACAGCATTCTCCTTTACTGGCCTTTTAATAATTAAAGACTAAATTTCTATAAGTGAACTCAATTGCACCTCCTTCAAATATTGCAATTTCGGAAGATACAATTATTTGAGTGAATCAAAAAGAACTTTTCTTTCAAGATATTCTTAAACAAATAAGGTAAGATTTTTTAAATATTCCTGATAATAATAAAATTACTGCATCTTTATGATGTTGTCCCTGTGTATTGAGCCAATTCAATAAATTTTTACAAATATTTGAGAGTATCAGATATTTTCATATAAAGTATTTAATAGATCATCTTTATTCAAGCTTTCATACAACATTACACTCAGGATTCATATAACTGATTTCACTACTAAATACTTTCTAGAATATTAACACTGCAATATAAATAATCTAGTGCAATTATATTCAATTTTAAATTTAACTTCAATAATATAAAATAGAAATCAATTTATATTATAAGGATAAAATAAAACCGAACGATTTATAATGTTTTTTAAAAGATGTTTTCCCGGAATAAAAGAGTTTAAATTCCATTTTGGAACTATAAATTAAATGAAGAGCTTTTGAGTCCTTATATTATTCTCAGGATATTTTATTTTTTAATAAAGTTTTGATATATTTACTTTAAATAACAAATTGATTGAAATATATAAGATAATTATTTTGTTTTTGTAAAATAGTATAAACCGCTCAGCCAATAATTAAAAAGTAAAAAAATTTTTCTAAAAGAATTATGAAGATAATGTTCTCTGTGTTTTTAAGAACCAACCATTAAATTTATCCTTATGAATATTAAATGTGCAATTTGTCAGCTTAAAATCTCATCAAACAAAGATATCAATCTCGTAAATGCCGGAAAAATGATTAGAGAGGCTGCTGCTAACAAAGCAGACATTGTCATTCTTCCTGAAATTTTTAACATTCCTTATGATATAAATTTATTTACTTCAGTTGCTGAAGAATATTCCGGGCAATCCACAGAAATGCTTTCCTCTCTTTCAAAAGAACTGGAAATATATATAATAGGCGGATCGATTTGCGAGGAAGATAATGGTACTTTCTTTAATACTTCATATTCTTTTAATAAAAACGGAAAATTGATAGGGAAACATAGAAAATTACATTTATTTGATGTTGATATTAAAAATAAAATAAGATTTAAGGAATCAGACATTATTTCGTGTGGCAGTTCCATCACAATTCTTGATACTGAATTTTGTAAAATAGGCATATTGATTTGTCATGATATAAGATTTCCAGAAATATTCACAAAAATGGTTTTAGACGGGGCAAAGATTATAGTAGCACCATCGGCGTTAAGTATGGTTACAGGGCCATATCATTGTGAAGTAACTGCAAGGGCAAGGGCAGTTGATAATCAAATTTATTTTATTGTTGCTTCGCCTGCCAGGGATATAAATGCAAGTTTTGTTGCGTATGGGCATTCATTTATTGTAAATCCCTGGGGTGACAAAATTGTGGAAGCCGATGAAAATGAATGTATTGTATATGGTAATATAGATTTGGATTTTGTTGAAAAAATAAGGGAAGAGTTGCCTTTGCTTAAACAACGAAGACCGGAATTATATAAATAAGAAAGCCTGAGTATTCGAAGTCTATCCCGCTCTATGCTGATTATATTTCTTATCAATTATCAATAATATTAATAATTGATTCCCCCAAGCTTTCGAGTATTATGTAACATGAAACAGCTCCTGCATCCAGAAATCCTCTGGATCGTTCTCCAAGTCTGGCTGAACGTCCGATTTTAGCCACCATGTCCATGGTTGAATCTTTTCCTTTATTCGCTGCTTCTATCATAAGCTCCAGCGATTCTTTAAAAGTTTTTCTATCAACAGAATTTTTAAAAATATTATAGGCAGGATATAGTGTGTCTATTAGTGTCTTGTCCCCTACTTGAGCAGATCCAATTTCTATTATTCTATTATATCCTTTTTCTAACATGTCTAAAAAAATATATTTATCTATTTCTTCTTTAGAATTACAGGCAGAGGCAAGAGTCTTAAAAAACACTCCGTATAGTGGTCCCATTGAACCGCCTATCTCAGATATCAGTACGGTTCCAAGAGCATCCAAAGAAAGGGAAAGATTCATATCGGCAGATATCTTCTCTTTTGCCATGGAAAAACCTTTATTCATATTAATTCCATGGTCCCCATCACCAATAGCACCATCTAACTGACTCAGGTATTCTTTATTTAGCTGTACTACTCGAATAAGTTCCAATACAATTTCGGAACCCTTTGAACTTAAAAATTTTTCCATTTTTTATCCTTAAAACTGTGTAAGTCCTACAGATTTTGCATCCATGTCTATAAGCTGCTTTAATTCTTCGTCAAGCTGCATAATCGAAAGAGTTACCCCCATCATTTCAAGTGAAGTGAAGTAATTTCCAACATAAGATTTATATATTTTAATATTTTTTTCGGCCAGTAGCCTGGCAATCTCATTAAAATAAATATAAAGTTCCATAACCGGAGTAGCTCCCAACCCTGATACGAGAACTACTACTTCATCCTTGGCATTAAAAGGTAAGTCCGGTAATACAATATCCAAACATATTTTAGCCATTTCATCTGCGGTCTTTAAATTATCTATACTGATACCTGGCTCACCATGGTGGCCGATTCCAACTTCCATCATTCCCGGCTCAATTGTAAAATTAGGTTTTCCAACAGCTGGTATGGTACATGGACTTATTCCTATACCAATGCTTCTTGTATTATTAATTGCTTTCTGGGAGACAGCAATAACTTCATCTAAATCTGCACCTTTTGCAGCCATAGCTCCGCCAATCTTCCACATCAAAACTTCTCCGGCTACTCCACGTCTTTTTTCCTTGTTTTCTTTAGGAGCTGACGGTACATCATCATTAGCAACTACGGTCATAACTTTAATATTATTGCCTTTAGCCTCTTCTATTGCCATTTTCACATTCATGTTATCACCAGCATAATTTCCATAAAGACAGGCTACCCCTTTCCCGCTGTCTGCAGCTTTAAATGCTTCATAGAAAGATTTTGCAGTTGGTGAAGAAAAAATTTCCCCTATAGCTACGGCATCTACCATATTTCTACCTAAATAACCGATAAATGCAGGTTTATGTCCAGATCCTCCACCCGTAACAATTCCCACTTTATTTTTTATGGGAGCCTCGACATATTTCAAAACTCTTGGATGTTCTGTTTTAACTACAATGTCTGGATGTGCTTTTAAAAACCCCTGTATCATGTTTTCAACAACTAAATCAGGATTATTAATAATTCTCTGCATTTATTTCTCCTTTTATTGATATCAGATAAATACTAATACATACTCTAAGGCACTAATATTACTTTGAGTGAGTTATCGCCTTTACTGGCGATTTCAAATGCTTCTTCCCATCTTTCTAATGAAAATTTATGAGTTACAACTCCATCAGTAGGTAATTTTCCATTAGATATCCACTCAATGACTATACTGTAACAATAGGGCCCCAAGTGCGAACCCAAAATATTCAGCTCCTTCCTATCGCTGATAATACTCCAATCAACTGATGCCAAATCTTTAAAAACGCTAAACTCAACAAATGTTCCCATTTTTCTTATAGCTTCAAGCCCCTGCTGAACACTTTCGGGTTGACCAGTTGCTTCTATATAAATGTCGCACCCATAATCTTCAGTCATATCAGTTATTTCTTTAACAACATTAAGCTCGGACGGATTCATAATTATGTCAGCACCAAACTTTTTAGCAAGTTTCAGACGGTCATTATTCAGATCCAGGGCAATAAGGCATTTTGGGTTCCTTTGTTTAATGGCTCCAATCATACCTAGGCCCAGTGTCCCCACACCTGATAAGACAACAACATCTTCATTGCCAATATTGGCCCTGTCTACACAGTGTTTTGAACAAGCATAAGGTTCAATTAAAATAGCTTTTTCAATTGGTATATCCTTGCTCACCTTGTAATTGATTGATTCTTTTGGAAATTTCATGTATTCGGCCATTCCGCCATTAACATTATTCTGGAATCCATACACATCGTGTTTCTGGCACATCCAGTATCTGCCTGTAGTGCAGAATTTACACTCCCAGCACGGAACAATTTGTTCTGAAATAACCCTGTCACCAATATTAAAAGAGCCTTTTACTTCTTCTCCCATTTCTACAATAGTTCCTATAAACTCGTGTCCCGGGATCATTGGAGCTTTAATATATGGAGGATTTCCTTCTCCACCCCAAAAACTTGGGGCCCCGTGAAACGATTTTAAATCCCCAGCACAAATCCCACATGCTTCAACCTTTATTATAATCTCTCCCCTGCCGGCTAAAGGCACAGGTACTTTTTCCAATCTGAAGTCATTTGGTGCATGTGCAACCAATGCTTTCATCATTTGCTGCCTTATCATTGTCCACCCACCCTAGCATCTTTTATGCCGTCCATCTGAGCAATAAAATTTTCTACAGGCACTCCATACTGCAAATTATGAACATTTCCCCCAATAAAACCACCGTTCCTGGAAAAGATTAGTGCATTTCTTTTAGCCTCAGCATATACTTCTTCGGGAACTCCATTGGGTAATGTGTGCTGAGGATCGCACCCTCCTCCCCAGAAAACTATCTTATCACCAAACCGGGATTTGAGCACCTCAGCATCCATGCCTTTTGCAGAGACCTGAACAGGATTGATAATATCGAAACCGGCATCGATTATGTCCGGAAGAAGTGTAACAATAGAGCCGCATGTATGCATAAAGGTTTTCCATTCAGTATTTCTATGAATCCATTCATTTACTTGTTTGTGGTATGGTTTAAACAATTCTCTGTAAGTTTCTATTGATATGGAAAGTCCGTTCTGGTGAGCGAAATCAGTACCTGAGTGTATCATAACTTCCAACTTGTTGCCGACAGCTTCATAATACAATTTTAAACTCTTAAGAGTGATTTCCATTTGCATCTGAAAAAATTCTTTAATATATTCAGGATGATCCATCATTGTAATCATCCAGTCGGTCAAATCTCTAATGCCCTTTGGATGTTTGATCCAGGGCCCAGGCAAATGCAAATTGTCACCTATGCCGCCATTCCAGTAGTTGCCGACCAGGGCGTAATCAGTATTCTTATACAGGTAATCTGCCTGAGTCTGAAGTTCTTTCAAATCCTGGTCACTTAATACAGAATATTGGTCTAGATAATCCGCTTTTCCGTCCCAAACCGTTTTGCTGCGCGGATTTTCCTGCCTTATAATATTGTCAAAATACATACCAGTAGGAGTCATTCTGGCACTGGGAGGAACCGATGTGTCCCCCTGAGGGTAAGCATAATAGTTGCCATCATCTCCAAGTTTGGCCTGAAAATTGCCTCCCATCAAAACTCTCGTGCCGTCTGGAAGAGTCCAGGGTTTATAATTTTCATTGCGATATCCAAGTAAAGTACCCTTTGTAAATAACCCGACCAAATCTATTTCCAAGGATTTCCTCAAGTCTTCATCTACTTCTGCAATAAACATCATAGGGTCAATAACTTTCGGGTCAATATCTTTTAAATTCAGGAATTTTCTTAATTTTTTCAATTCAATTGCGTGAATACCTGAACATGCAGTTGCACCCAAATCAATAGGCGGTCGATCAGTAGCCTTATGGTTTAAGGCATTCTTCACTCTTTCTCTTGAAATCATCTTTAACTCCTCTAATTAATAAATATTCTGAACCACACAAAAAAGAATAATGGAAAAATATTATGAGCATAAAAAATTATGATTCTTTTATTTTTTTATCCTATTTATTTTAAATTAAAGCTAATTTCGCTTTAGAACACAAGTGGCCTTTTTAGATATTTATGGAAATTTAATTAAGCATAAATATTACATGTTTTGTTGCCAATGTTGGGGTCTACCTTTTAGGATAATTACCAAATCTGATAACCCTGATTTTTACTTATTTTAAAAAATCCATAAGCTATGATTTTCTTATATTACGAAGAGTGTTCAACAAATAAAGCGATTCTATAATATAATAACAGGTAGGAATAATTACCGAATAATCACCATTGAAATCCCTTGAACTGCAATTTTCTTTGTGAAGAATTTTTTAATTCTATCCACTTTATATTTGACACACCAAAATTTTCAGAAAACACTGCATTTATTATTGAGAAATATAAAAACAATGATTGTACAAAAAATAAATCTATATTTTTTTAAAATATTTTTAGTTTTGCTATATTAATTTAATAATTATCTTTATTGGTTCTGTTATTTTCTTTAAAACCACTTTTTTTGAAAATCTGCTATTTCTTTATAGATATTATTTTTTGATAATGCTTCAAAACCATTTTTAAATATTAAATATTCTTCTTTATACAGCTTGTGATTCTTTTCATTAGGTTCTATTGAATCCTTACGATGTACCATTTGCTCAACTGCTTCATTCACGCTTTTATAAAAACCACAGCCATAAGCTCCTAATATTGCTGCACCAAGGCTCGTGCAATCGGGCTCAATTAATCTTTCAACCGGTCTTCCAAAAACATCAGCAAGTATATGACACCAAAGTATTGATTTTGAACCGCCGCCTGATAAACGCAATGTATTAAAGCTGCTTCCCAGAACAGACTCCATTGCTTCTTTAACCATATTGGCCTCAAATGAAACACCTTCCATAATAGACCGTATTACATCTTTTCGATCATGTACAAAAGTGAACCCGAGGAATCCTCCTTTGGCTCTGTCATCATAATTAGGCGTAATTTGTCCCTGAAAGAATGGAAAAAATAATAACCCTTTGCTGCCTACAGGGCTTAAAGAAGCCTCTAAATCCATCAATTGATAAACGTCTAGTTCCATATTTTGAGCAGCTTCTATTTCAGAATTTGAAAAATTATCTCTCCACCACTTCAAAGCAGAAGCGGCTGTAAATGCAAGTCCTTCCATATTCCATTTCCCCGGAGTACCTGAACCACCTATAAGTACCTTACCCAATTTGTCTACTTTTTTGGTTTCGGTATGTGCAACCATTACCATAGCTGTTCCAACTGTGAGTTCAGCCATTCCCTCTTTTGTTATACCGGCGCCAATGGCGGCACACTGCTGATCTCCACCACCTATAGAAATAGGCATACCAACTGCAAATCCTGTCTTTTCGGAAGCTTCTTTAGATATTTCCCCAACCATTCTTGCAGGTGTGCCCATTGGTGGAAGTTTATCCATAGGGAGGCCAATCAGTTCACATAGTTCAGTACTCCAAGTTAACTTATTTACATCCAGCATACCATTTAAAGTAATTGAAGAAGGATCCGTACTTAAATCTTTAGCACCCAGTTTATTAAGAAAATATTCCTGCCCGTTAAGTATCTTAAAAGTTTTCTCGAAAATATCTTTCTTGTTATCCAGAAACCATTTTATTTTAGCATATGACCAAAGACCGGAAAAAGGCACACCGGATATTTCCTGATATCTTTCTTTGCCTAAATTTTTGAAAATCCAGCTTAACTCTTTATCTGCTCTGGTATCTGACCAAACAATAGAATTCATTAGCGGTTTAATATTTTTATCAACAGGAATGAACGTGCCACGCTGACTTGAAATCCCAAGTGTTTTGATTAAATTAGTGGGTCGATTCAATTTAAAGATTGCTTCTCTACATGCACTGCATAATTTTTCCCATACTACATCGACATTTTGTTCCACCCAACCTGGTTTAGGATACTCACAGGGATATTCTTCGTAAGCTTTTGATAAAATTTCTCCAGATTGATTTACGATAATTGCTTTTACGCCAGTAGTACCAATATCCAAACTTGCAAAATAAATATCTGCCATTAGTAACTCCCTTAATATTAAAATCACTATTACTATTATATAATGTTAAAACATCTTTTTTATAAGTAATTTTTTTAATTATTTACAATATTTAATTCAAAGTTTACTGAATTGTGTATCCACCATCCATTACCAGGTTCTCACCGCAGATTAAACTTGCTTCTTCAGAAACAAGAAAATATGCAGCAGCTGCAACTTCTTCAGGATAACCAAATCTGCCTAATGGAATTGTTTTTAACATATTATCTCTTCTCTCTCCGGACCATGCTTTTTTCCCAAGTTCAGTCAAAATTACAGTTGGAGAAATTGAATTTACTTGTATATTGAATTTACTTAGTTCTATTTCAAATACCTTG
>CAYNMO010000027.1:0-11604 GCA_964398155.1 uncultured Actinomycetota bacterium
TTTGGCACAACATTTCCGTTTTTATCTATGGAGCTTAAATTAACAACACCTTCAACACCAAGACTGGTTAAATATTTAAAATCATCAGAGTTATAATTTGAAAATTTATGCAGTGATGACATGGGGCCAAGATCGCTTGCTCCGACAATTGCCAGATTTATTTTTTTGGAAAGCTCAAATATTCTCTTATTGCTTTCTTCCTTTTCCATTACTTTTTTTGCTTCAATGCTCTCAAGCACGGCGGGGGAATTAATCAGATAGCTTACCCCATCAAAACCATGTGCAAAATTTTTAGCAATCACATTTGAATTAATGCCTTCTTCAATAACTCCAAGACTTCCAATTATGGGTATTACGCTGATATTGTTTTTTTGCTTTAATTCAATATATTCAGAAATAATTCCAAGCGAATATCCCCAGCTGACGCCTATATAATCACCGGGTTTTACAATTCTGTCCAGTATCTCACTCAGGTATTTCGATAATTCAATAAAAGCATTTTTCTCGCTTTCAAACTGCGAAACTATTACACATTCTTTTAATTTGAATTTTTTTTCTATCTCAAGCTCCAGATCTCCAAAAGAATCTTTAAGACTGTTTATTTTTATTTCAACCAGTTTTAGCTTTCTGGCCTTGGATAGTATTCTTGATACCGCAACTCTGCTTATGCTCATTTTTTTTGCGATATCTTTCTGCATATAATTTTCAAGGTAATAGAGCTGAGCAACCTTGGATATAAGTTTTAGCTTTACGGAATCATTCATGTCTGACTATTTGCATACAAGCAATTAATAATTATTGATATATACTGCACATGTGTTCATATTGTGTATTTAATTACATTTTATTATTAATCATATTTTTTGCATTGTCAAATACTTTAACTGTTCAAATAAAATACTTATTTTAAGAAAATTCTTTTATAGGAATATGAAAAGGATATAAAAAATGGATGCTCGTGAGGCAAACCTCTAAAAAAAATGAGCAGCTGCCGCTATAATGTGAAAATAAAAAATAATGGTGAAGAAGCAGACTTACTGAATTTCTGTTTTATCCTGAGATTTTGATTTTTAAAAAATAATTTCCAAATTAGCAGAGGTATTATTTATCCACGCTCATACTTGATATTATTTTAATACCGAGGAATATTATTTATCCACGCTCATGCTGGAGATGATGTCAATACCGCTGGCAAGGATATCGCTCAAAACAACATCTCCTATTTTTGCCTAGTGTCGGGAATACAGCCATCCCTTTGCTTCTTGGTCTATTCTCATCAGGCATTTTTAAAATCGGTCTTCTCACTAAATCCGATGCTTCATTATCAAGCAGATAATACTGTCCTTTTATTGCAGTAATACTAAAAGAGTCATCGCCGATCATTTTGGCAATATCATCAGCAAATATTCCTGCCGCATTTATTATATAATCTGTTTCAATTATTTTTTTATGTCTGACTCTTAAATTTAAATCAGGATCAAAGCTTTCTATATCAATAAAAAATGTTTGTAGAGTTTCATTGTAATTAATTGCACAAACTTCTGATGAAAACATAAAATCAACGGAATTCATTTTTGCATTTTCATATAATGCAGTTGCTGCTTCGTAGGGGGAAGTCATGTAATGCTCTTTGCAATATAGCGCCGCTAATACTTCATCGCTGATGTTTGGCTCTAATTTTTTAAGGCTGCCGTTTTGATTTAATATTATCTCCAGGCCGGTAACACCGTATCTTTTACCCTGCTGCAGATAGTACTCGAGTACTATCATCTGCTCTTCCTTAAATATTGCCAGAAGAGAGCCCGTGCATTTCAAAGGAATATCAAGCTCTGGAGCATTTTCCCGGAAACAAAGGTTGCCTTTATGAGCAAAACTCAGCCTTAAAGTACCTTTTTCTCCTGCATAACCGGGGTGCACTAAACCACTATTGACTTTGGTTGTGCCACAGCTTGCATCAGATTCCTTTTCAATAACGAGAATCTTTGATTTGTATTTACCTAACTGCCTGGCAATTGCACATCCCGTAATACCCGCACCTATAATAACAATATCTGCCTTTACATTATTCATTACTTTTTTCTGCCAGCCATAATAGTTTTAGGCTTTTAATGCAATATTTTATGGAAATTATAATATTTTATCTGTTTTTGAGTTGCAATATCCTTTCCACCAAATGTAATGGGAATTCGATCAAAAGACTTAAATTTTATTGCATTAATAATTCTTTTTTTTGCTTTTTAGAGCTATTTTCCATCTTTTTTTATTAATAATATAAAGCTAAAAACCATTAATACTGACCGAACTGTTTAAGTGTTTCAAGCATTGCCCTGTAATTTTCCGGTTTTACTGCGGAATGGATACTATTGCTTGAAGAAAGTATATATCCGCCACCAGGCATCCCTATATCAAGACATTTCTTCGTTTCTTCAATTGTTTCGGCAGTGCCCTTAAACGAGAGAGTGGAAGAACAGTCAACATTTCCTTTTATGCAGATTTTACTGCCATACTCTGACTTGATTCGCTGCAGGCTCATTCCGGCAATCGGATCAATTGGATCAATGCAGTCAAAACCTGATTCAATAATCATATCAATAATGGGCATAATATTGCCGTCTGTATGTTTTATAACCAGAAGTCCCAGTTCTTTATAACCGTTTATAACTCTTTTAAGCTCCGGGGAAAAAATATCCCTGAACTGACCTGGTGAAACAATAGGTCCGGAATTATAGGCAAAATCATCGCCGGTATAAACAATTTTAATTCCTCTTTTTTTTGCTTCTTTTGCAAATTCCAGGTTAATGTCAACACTCATTCTTACCAGTGTTCTTATAACTTCAGGCTCATCAATAAGCTTCATTAAAAATTCATTAAAAGGCATTAATCTGCTGGGAATAGAAAAAACATCATTAAGGTGAAGGATGACAGCCTTTTTACCACCATGCTCTTTTATGGCTTTCTCCATAAAATCATATCTTCCCTGCCTGTGAGGATCTGGCGGGATATATTGCTCTGCATCCTTTAAAGTTCTTATTGGTCCGTCTACCGGAAAAGTATGCGACTCACCTGTGTCTTTTTTTATCATGCCCCATTCGTCCTGGATTAATCCGTTGTCAATAAATTTTTTATCAAAATTACAATCCACACACATTGCGTCAAGATCCATATCGTAACAAAATTTTTCATAATCTGATCCTGGTGATATTGCTTCAATTACTTTTTTATCAATATACCACTCAAAAGAAGGGACTCTGTCGGTCTCTTTTTTCTCCAGTACTCTTAACATTCTTTCTTCACCGCTTAACTCTTTCATTTTGTTCCTCCAAAACTCTTCATAATTTAACATGCATTATGATTCTTTTTAACCCGTTTTTTGTGTCTTGCTATTATTGCCAAAAACAGTTAATTTTTTCGGACTGCAGCCGTTTATAGTGTTTTATATGATAAATTCTCTCCCTTAATACCTAAATGCCAGCCGGCATTTTTTGCAGGTTCAAAATCGGGGTGGGCTAAAAACCACGAGTTTTTTGCAATAAGAAGTTTGTCTCTTCCCTGGCTGCCCAGCTCAAAGTCTATAGGTGAATTAGTCTTGTTTAAAAGACTCACAATAACGCTTATTCCGTCATTGTGATACACATTTACAGGCAAATAATGGAGACATCCGCCCCTTAATTCGATTACAGAACCCTTTGGCGCATAAAAAGATTTTATAAGTAGTGAATCATAAATAGCTTCAGGCCATTTGATATCCTCTTCCAGGCCTAGCATCATAACAACGTCAGTGCCCAGAATATATACTTCACTTCCCTGGTGATACTCAAGACCATTAAGCATATTATTTCTTCCACAGCATAATCCGGACTGAACGTCCATTCCGGCGTAAACACTGGACATTATAGGACTCAGCTGAAGGGCCAGCTCTTTGCGCATCTGGGGAACATCTGCAGTATATGCCGTATCATCTGTCACTATATTTTTATGTTTTAAATAATCCATAAGACTGTCTGTTTTATAGCCTTCATGGACCGCCCCGAATCTCCTGAAACTAACATCAAAAACAGATACTATATTTTTACCGGGATTAAGTTCATTCATTGTATTTAAAATGTCCAAAATTTTTTCCTCCCATTAATTAGAATATTGCAATTATTAAATCCTCTTCTCTTTAGTTCTCCTATCTATAGTCTGAACCAAACGAGGAATCTGTTTTAATTAAAGTATAAGCAACTCTTCTATTTCCCTTATTATTGACTCCTTGTTTGGAATTACAGCCTTTTCCAAATTTGGGGACATCGGAATAAATGAATTTTTAGAGGCTATCCTCTTTACCGGAAAATCAAGATAATCAAAAAAGTTTTCCATGATTAAAGAAGATATTTCAGCTCCAACTCCATCTCTTTTAACACCCTCTTCTATAATGACAGCCTTGTTTGTCTTTTTAAGAGATCTGCCCACTGTCTCAAGATCAAAAGGGACAAGAGTTCTTGGATCTATTATTTCTAATTCAATATTGTGTTTTGCCTTCAATTCATCTGCTGCTTCAAGGGCCAGATTATTCATGTATGATATGGCTATAACTGTAAGATCTTTTCCTTCTCTTGCTATCCTTGCCTTACCGAAAGGAATTTTGTATTCTTCTTCCGGCACGATGCCTTTCGTTGAATAAAGTTTCTTGTGTTCAAAAAAGAGCACCGGGTCCCCGTGATTTATTGCTTCCTTTAAAAGACCTTTGGCATCGTAAGGTGTTGCAGGGCATACTATTTTTATTCCCGGAATTGACATAAAAACTGATTCAAGACACTGGGAATGCTGCGGCCCTGTTCCTGTTTTTGATCCACCCGGGAGCCTGATAACCAGGTTTAAATTATACTGATTTGCGCTCATCATTCTTACTTTTGCGGCCTGGTTAAGTATGCCGTCAAAAGTTACTGATATAAAATCTTCAAACATCATTTCAACAACAGGCTTCATACCTAAAAGAGCAGTGCCTATTCCACAGCCTAAAATAGTATTTTCAGAAATTGGAGTATCAATAACCTGGGTAGGTCCGAATTCTTCATAAAGTCCGGTGGAAACTGCAAAGCAGCCTCTATACCCTTGGCCTACATCTTCACCAACAAGAAAGACATTTTTGTCTTTTGCCATTTCTTCTCTCAATGCTTCCTTTATAGCGCCGCCATATGTCAGTTCTCTTTCCATTTATTTAAAACCCGCCTTTCTATATTTCCATGTCATTAGTAAATTCAGGGAAGGGACTTTCGTCAGCAAATTTTGCTGCCTGTGTTATCAGTTTGTCCACCAGATCTTTAACACCCTGAATTTTATTTTCTAAAATACCTTCATTTAAAAGTTTTTCTTCGTATCTTTTTATTGGATCTTTTTTCAGCCACTCTTCTATCTCTTCTTTTGGCCTGTATGGGCGGCTGTCAAGTGCAGAATGGCCAAGCCATCTGTAAGTATAGAGCTCAATTAAAGCCGGCTTTCTGTTTTTTCTGACATATTCCGCCAGATTAAAAGTTTTTTCATAAACTTCTTCAACATCATTTCCGTCTGCAGTATCTGTTTTGATTTTAAAAAGTTTGGCCTTTTCAAAAATATCAACTTTACTCGTCTTCGTATAATGAGTGCCCATTCCATAAAGATTATTAGTGCATACATACAAAATAGGAAGGTTCCATAAGTCCGCAAAATTCATGCCCTCATAGAACAGTCCCTGATTTGAAGTTCCATCTCCAAAATAACATGCTGCTATCCCGTCTTCCTTTTTCAAATTTATGGCAAGCCCCAGACCTATTGCTATAGGGAACTGAGCGCCCAGGACTCCCTGGCTGCCGACAATATTGTTTTCTTTATCAAAAAAGTGCATGGAACCGACACGCCCCTTGCATAAACCGGTTTCCTTTGCAGCAATCTCTGCAAGAAGTTTGTTTATATCAGTACCTTTTGCTATAGCCTGACCATGCCCCCTGTGGGTTGGCAGCAAATAATCCTCTTTCCTTAAGACAGATCCCGAACCGATGGCACTTGCCTCTTCTCCTACGCAAAGATGCACAGAGCCATATATCTTTCCCGATCTTGCAAACTCGACAATTTTATATTCGAACTGGCGCACGATCAGCATTTTTTTTAAAAATTCCAGTTTCATGCTTTCTTCTATTTTCATGGTACCTCCGCTATAATTAATTTAAACTTTGAATTAAAATAGCAATTAATTTTATATTAATATATATATTTTTAGTAAATTTTAAAAAAAATATGTCACGCTATTAACTTTTCAGCAGTTTTTGAATCTGTTATTAAAACATCTGCAATTCCTGTTTTTAAGAACCCTTTAATTGCGTCTGTCTTTTCAGAACCGAAAGCTATTACAATTTTATTTTTAATCATTTTTATTTGTTCTACACTTAATTTAATAGTCCTGTCTTCCATGCCTGCGTTAATAAAATTGCCATCTATATCATAAAAATTCAAGCCTGCCTCACCTATTATTTTCTTTTCAACCAGGGTGTCCAGGAATTCAAGATCAAACCCTCCCATAGTATACATTCTGGAAAACTTTGAAATAACACCCAGGCCCGTAAAGTAATAATCTATTTTTGAAGTGTCACCTATGATTTTACTTATTTCATTTGAATGCATTAAAGTTTCCTTTAATTCAGGAGTTTTTACAAATAGAGGTAGATAAATGGGATAACATTTCCCCCCGACTTTTTCGCAAAACATCTGCGCTATATTGGCAGCCTGATTTTCTGTTTCTGTAAGGCTCACGCTTCCAATGGTTGAAAAAACATTTATATTGTATTTTTTATCAAATCTTAAAAATTTTATTGTGCATCTTAATGTTTTGCCCCAGGTTAGTGCGAAATTTAAATTATCAGCCATTATCCTTTTTATGTAATCAAAGCCTAATTTCCCTATTTCCTGAAAAAGTATTTCCTCATCACAATTTACAATATCCGAGTTATAGAAAATAATAACTTCTTTTAACCCATAGAATTTCTCAACAGCCTTCTCTAAATCTATGGCTCTTTTATCAATATTTTTTATCTCAAATTCTATTATTTTGCGTTTTTTTGCCTCCTTGATCATTCTGCATACTTTGGCATTGGAGAAATTGAATTTTTTTGCAATCTCATACTGGTTTATGTTGTGAATATAAAAAAGTTCTGCAACCCTGGCTATTATTCTGTCATCTATCATTGCTTTTATCCAAAAACTCCCAATGGTTTTTTAAAATTAATTACTTGATTCAGTCAGATATATAAATTAAATAAAATTACGTGAACTTATTTAAAAAAATAAACTGAACGCTTTGGTGCAAAATATATAAAATATAAAATATATTGCAACTATTAATATTTATTTCAATTTGTTGCTTACAAAAGGCAATTATAGCGCTCTGCTATAATTGCCTGCTCCAAAGTCAAATGTATATTTTATTATTCAATCTGTCCTATACTTTATGGGTCGCAAGACCAAAACAGTCTTCTGCGGCCTCCATTACTGCCTCAGCCAGAGTAGGATGGGCATGAATGGTGTCTTCAATATAATTAATTGATAACTCTCCGTGCATCGCAACGGCTATTTCGTGGACAAGATCAGAGGCTCTCGGACCTATAATTGTGGATCCAAGAATTTCTCCTGTCGCAGAGTCAGTGCATATCTTTACAAACCCATCAGTTTCCTGAACAGCATATGCTTTACCGCTGCTTTTAAAAGGGAACATCCCAATGCTTACTTTATAGCCTTTTTCCTTCGCCTGCTTTTCGCTCAATCCTACAGTTCCTATCTCGGGAAGAGTAAATATAGCCCAGGGCACAACGCTGTAGTTGATTTCCTTGTTTTTACCTAAAATATTGTCAATAGCAATAAGTCCTTCTTTTGAGGCAACATGTGCAAGCTGATATCCGCCAATCATGTCTCCAATGGCATATATATTTTTAACGCTTGTCTTTAAAGTTTTATCAACTACAACAAAACCTTTGCCATCAATATCGATGCCGGCCTCTTTAAAACCAAAACCTTCAGTATTTGGTTTTCTCCCAACTGATACAAGAATTTTATCAACGATTAAAATTTCTCCATTGCTTAAGGAACACGCATATTGGTCTCCTGATTTTTTAACTTCCTTAACGGTAATATTTGTATAAATATTTATTCCTTTTTTTAAAAAAACCTTTTTTATCAAATCCCCTACTTCTTCATCTTCATTTAAAAGTATTCTAGGCATGACTTCAACAATGGTCACTTTAGTGCCAAGCGTTGCAAAAATGCTTGAAAACTCACATCCAACAACACCACCGCCTACAACCAGCATAGTCTGGGGTAGCTCCTTCAATGATAAAATACCGACATTGTCAAGAATACCTTCATTATCAAGAATAAAAGGAGGTACGCTTGAAGCTCTGGAACCTGTTGCAAGAATTATATTTTTGGCATTAATTTCAATTTCATTTCCGTCGCTGCTCCTGACTGATATCCTGTTTTGAGAAACGAGCCTTCCTTCGCCCCTGACAATCTCGATCCCATTTTTCTTGAAATTAAATTCAAGTCCGCCTCTTAAGCCTTTTACAACCATGTCTTTTCTTGACATTACTGCTGCAAAATCAATTTCCATACCCGAAACTTTAATTCCAAGCTCACCTGATTTTTTGACAGACTCTATTACTTCAGCAGTATGTGCAAGTGCTTTTGTTGGCATGCAGCCCCAGTTAAGACAGACTCCGCCAAGATTTTCCTTTTCAATTGCAATAACATTCAAACCAAGTTTTTTTGCTCTTATTGCCGCAACATAACCCCCGGGCCCTGCACCTAAAATAGCAACATCAGCATTCTTTATTTCCATTATGTATTCCCCTTTAAAAAGTACAATATTGACAAACAATACAAAATTTATTCTCCATTTTTATGCATCTTTTTTAAAACATTCACACAAAAAAGTGCGTAATATTAAAATACTTACCTCGCTAAATGGTTTATTGCTCTCCGTTTTTCTTTTTAAGAACGTCTATTATTTCTTTAATGACTTTTTTGGGTTCATTGAAGAGTCTTTTAGGGAAAAATGGAAGAAGGCATGCCATTGCTTCTTTTAAATCGTGCCCCATCCTGTGAGGTTTTGAAAGTACTCTGTCAATAAAATCTTCAGCAAAAACCGTTCTCAAATGTCTTCTGTCTATCTCCACTTTTTTTAAGCACTTCTCACACTGGATGCTTTTCAGATAGTCCCCAATATAATTAACGGTATGGGATGTCTCAGAATTACAGTTAATGCAAAAAAGATCTATTTTTGCTTCTTCATCTTTTGCCATTTTTTTTAAAACAAATTATATATATTATTAAACTAATACCCATGATATTTAAAACATTATATCTAAAAAACACTAAATTAATAAAGATTAAATAATATAAATTTATAGCATAAGCATTTCTGGATTTTCAACAAACTCTTTGACTCTTTGAAGGAATTGAGCCCCCAAAGCTCCGTCAATTATTCTATGATCTACAGCGACACCAATTTCCATGCATGTTCTTATTTCAATTTTACCGTTAATTACAACAGGTGCTTCATACATTTCAGAAACCATCATTATTGCTCCCTGAGGAGGATTAATGATTGCCGTAAACGACCTTACGCCATACATTCCAAGATTTGAAATGGTAAATGTTGCATTTGATATTTCATCCAGACTTAGTTTGCCGGCTCTGCCTTTTTCCACAAGCTCGGTTCTTTTCATGGCAATTCCAATAATCCCAAGTTTATCGACATTATGGATGGTAGGAACAATAAGGCTGTTGTTTGCAGAAACTGCAATTCCTATATTTATGTCAGAATAAACGATAAAATTATTATTTTGAAGAGAAGAATTTATATCGCCAAACTCACTAAGTGCCGCCGCCGCAATCTTAGCCAAAAAATCAGTATATGTAATTTTAATACCGTGTGTTTTTTCTATTTTATCTTTAAGCCTGGTTCTTAGGGAAATAATATTTGAAACATCACAAACGGCATACATCAGAACGTGAGGTATATTTTGTTTTGATTCTACCATTCTCTCGGCAATTATTTTCCTTATACCCTTTAGAGGCGTTACCGATAATACTCTGACTGCCTCTGAAACTGATGTTATTGTTTCCGCCTTTTTGGGAGCAGCTTTAGCTGCAATTAAATATGCGTCGATGTCTGCTTTGACTATTCTTCCTTCGGGGCCTGTTCCCTTTATCTGTGCAGATTCATAATCTATGCCAGCTTCATTTGCAATTTTTTTTGCGAAAGGTGAAATAAAAATTCTTTCGCCTCTGCTTTTTAAAGAAATCAGCGCTTCGATATCTTCTTTTATAATCCTGCCGGAAGGACCTGAGCCTTTTACTTTAGAAATATCAATCCCACTTGCCAGAGCCATATTTTTTGCTATAGGAGAAACTGGCACTCTTTCCGATTCCTCTGGCGAAACAGTAGTATTTGCTGTTTCCCTGCCTGAAACATCTAAAACAGCAGCATCAGCTTTTATTTGCTGCGTTTTGGCTAATTCCGGTACAGGCTGCTCTTTGATCGAACCGGCTGTATCCGGTAATTTTTCATCTTTTTCACCAATATAGGCTATGACCTCCATTATCGGCACTTCTATCCCCTGAGCCTTCACAATCTTTTTTAAAAAACCGCTATAAAAAGACTCGACCTCAAGAGATACCTTGTCAGTGGCAAGATCATATAAAATATCTCCCTTTTCTACTTTGTCGCCTTCCTGTTTTCTCCATTTTTCAATAGTTCCTGTTTCCATTGTTTCGCCCATCTTGGGCATTAAAACTTCATACATTTTTTCTCCTCTCAAAAATACAATCTGATTAAAACAAATTAATAAAAGTACTCGGCATCCAAATTATTCAAATCTTTTTATACAATTTTATTATTTTTAACACGTTCATTTAAAACGTAAGTATATTTTATTATTAAAAAAAACAACAGTTAAAATAATTGCAAATTTTTGCACTATCGCAATAAAATTAAATAATTTATGCTTAAATAAATAATGAAACTAAGCATATAATAAAATAATTTTAATAATTATCAAGAAGTTTTTATTTTTTATCAGACGCTGCCTGACTTAAAAAGCTAAAAAAATAAATTTAAATCAATAATAATTTACTGCTTTTGTTAAATAATATTATTATTTTTGGTATATTGTTTAAGATAATAACAAGTATTAATAAATTTTTATTGCATTATCAGTCAAAGAAGTACTGAATTTATGGAAATATTATATAAAATAGTAAGAGTTTTTGTTGATATCGGACCCGTAGGACTTATACCGATACTGTTACTGCTAATGGGGCTTGTTGCCACAAGAAACAAACTTGTTTTGCTAAAAAATTGTCTGTTTGTTTTTTTGGGACTACTTTCTTTTGCAATACTTCTAAGTTTTTATGTCAATTTTTTTAATCCCATTATAAACACAATACTATTAATAACAGATAAAAAATTCCAGGTAGCTGATGTAGGCTGGCTTGTTGCCAAAAATATTAATATTTATAATCCTTTTGTGCTGCAGCTTATGGTAATACTTGTTGGGTTAAATATTCTAATGGTTTTTATAAGGCTGACAAGAACTA
>CAYNMO010000027.1:11614-17222 GCA_964398155.1 uncultured Actinomycetota bacterium
TCTTTGGAATTTATGGATATTTTTATTTTCTGGGATTTTCGTTTATGAAGTAACCGGGATTATGTGGATGGGAATAATGTTTTCATGTGTAATAGCTACCATTACTTTTGTGCTCGCTGATATTTATGCGCCATTTATTGAAAGTTATTATGGTTTAAAAGGTATCTCCAACCCTCAGGCCCAAACCATAGTATGGGCACCAATTTCCGGAGCTGTAAATTATATTTTAAACAAGATACCTTTCATAAAAAGACTTCATATTTTTTATGAGGAAATACAATACAAATTAGGTCCTGTTGGGGAACCTTTAATAATTGGTTTTATAATGGGTTTTATAATAGGGGCAATAGTAAAGTACTCAAGTTTTTCCACTGATTTTTGGCCCAGCCTTGGATTTGCTGCTTTTTCAGGGATAAATCTCTCAATTATAACTATATTAATGCCCCGTTCTATTACTCTTCTCTACCGTGGATTAATACCTATAGTTAATGATATCAGAACATTTATTAACAGCAGAATTACAAAAAGAGAAATATATATCGGAGTTAATACACTTGTTTTTGCTGGCAATCCGTCAGTTATAGGGCTTTCAACAGTTATGATACCTTTAACAGTATATATAGCAGCCATTTTGCCTGGCAACAGGGTTCTTCCGGGGGCGGATCTGGTACTAATCCCGTTAATTCTTGTCTGGGCTGTAGGTCCTTCAAGGGGAGATATTTTTAGAAGCTTTATTTCGGCACTTATAATTATTCCTCTGGTGCTGCTTGTTACTACTGATCTTTCAGGAATAATAACTGATTTTCTGAGTAAAAAAGAAGCTCTTGACCTGGTTAAAGATTATAACAGGGCTTCCAGCATAGGGATGGGATCTAATATCATTTACTGGGTGCTTTCACAAATAATAAGACCGATACTCAAGCTTTTTTCTTAATTATTATTTCCCCATAATCTTTTTTATTAAATCAAGGTATAAATTTTTCCTTACACCTCTTTTATCGCCTTCAAAAAAGATATTATGTCTTTCAAGAACAATTCTTATCCTGCTCTCGTCCCCCATAATAAGAGCTCTTATTTTAACAGCCCGAGCCTTCACAACCCATAAATCAAATTCATTTGCAACAAAGGGGAAAAAAGAATAAATCCTGACAATATCGTCCCAGTTAAGAACTATGTTATCAACCACACTTATGAAATTTGCTCTTGGATTTTTT
The DNA here is from genome assembly GCA_964398155.1 of uncultured Actinomycetota bacterium. GTDB lineage: Bacteria > Actinomycetota > Humimicrobiia > Humimicrobiales > Humimicrobiaceae > JAMDDL01. Next base: position 12,829 of record CAYNMO010000027.1, read on the forward strand.
CTTAAAAGATACCTTGTCTGATTGATGATCTCGTAATTTACTTTTTTCTCAATTCTTCTTAAATTATAAGAGGCAAGACTCATGAATATCCCATAAATAAAAATAAGCGGGATTATCCATATAAAGTACTTTGAAAAAAAGTCAATAAGATAACTTCCTATTTTACCCAAAAACAACTCAAGCCATATTTTTGACATATGCAACCTATATTTAACTATAGAAATACGTTCTGCTATTTACTCTCAGAATTTAATTCTGTTATTCTTTCAACGTTTCCGGCAAATATTCCACCTTTTTCAATGATAAGAGAATCAGTTTTAATATTGCCGCTTGTCTTGCCTGTTTCTGTAATCTGAACATTACCTGTAGCTTCCATGTTTCCTTCGTAAACACCGTTTATTATGGCATCGGTTGTTTTAACATCGGCATTTACATGGCCTGACTGCTGAATAATTAATTTGCCGTCAACATTTAGTTCGCCTGTTATTTCACAATCAATTTCAATTGAGTTGGAGATAATAAGCTTGCCCTCTATCTTTGCACTGTTACCTTTAATAGTCAGAAGGGTTTTTTGCATGTCAGATCTACCATTATTTGTATTTCCGCCAAGATCGCCATTTAAATACATGCTATCGTCTCTCATTTTAATTCTCCTTGTAAAATATTTTTTATTATAGTAAACAATATAATTTTGGTATTACGGTTTTTTCCGGCCAAACATCATTTCCTTGTCAATCTCAGCAAAAAGGGACAACATGTTTTCGGAGGCTTCAGATTTAGGATAGCTCTTAAATACCGGTTCATTTTTTAAAAAAATTGAACTCTGGTATTGCGACAGATATTTTATTTTCTGATTAAATATCTTAAATTCATTTCCGTACTTTTCATTTATTTCTTTAACTGTGGAAACAACCAGTTTTTTTCTCCCTTCGTATGCGTTTATAATTAAACCCGCAATATTTATATCTGGTGAAAATTTCTTATTAAGATTTTTTGTTATTTTTTTGAGATACTCAAAATCCATCAAAGAATAAGAATCAGGTTTTAATACGACCAGTATGTTTTCAGCAAAAACAATTGCTGTAGTGGAAAGAAGCGAAAAGTTGGGCTGGCTGTCAATTAAAATATAATCATATTCATATTGTTTTACCACAGAATTTAAAATCTTTAAAAAAATATTGTTTCTTTCTACTGCCGGGTTTTTAATCTTTATAGTATCTGTTTTATTTGCCACATGATTAGTTAAATATTCTTCTATCAGAGAAATATTATTTGAACATGGTAAAAGACTAAGATTATCGGTGACATTATAAGTATATTCTTTAATATTTTTTTTGTCATCCTTTAAATAGTCAAGAATCAGAGAATCAAGGTTTTTGCCGGCATTCTTTGAAAAGGACTTCCCAAAAGAAAAGGTTAGATTTGCCTGTGGGTCAAAATCCATCATTAAAACTTTTTTATTTTTTACTGTTGCAAGGTAGTAACCATAATTAAAACAAAAAGTTGTTTTACCTGTACCGCCTTTGGTGTTAAAAAAAACTATTTTTTTCAATTTTTATTTCGATTCTAAAAAAATATTATATACATACTTCGCAAGATTATAGAATAAAACTATTTTTAAATCTATACTTTATTAAAAAATAAATAAAAAAAGCCTGTAATACAATCCTTATTTGCAATATAAACAAAACATTATCCTGGCTTTAATATTACTATCAAAATACTTTATAGATTATTAAAAAATAAGCCTGTTTTTAATAATTGTAATTTTTTACAACAGCTGATATTTCCTTAAGATTATTTAGCGGTGTTTGCAAAGGTACTGCACACTCGGGGCCAATAATATCAATTCCGCAGCTTATTGCACGCTCAACTGCTTTTTTTACATCTTCAGGCTTTTTAAAAAGCAGGGTTGTCGGATTATTGATATTGCCTATAAGCTTGATCCTGCTGTCATTAATAGCCGAAGCTTTGCACGCATCGACTTTGGATTCAAAATGAAAAGATGCAACGCCGGTCTGACATATATATTCTATCCTGTCCAGAGTGTCGCCGCATATATGCAGCATTATTGGGGCTTTTATTTCTTTTACGAGCATTGAATGAACAGGAATAAGGTAATCTTTGTAAGCCTGAGGGCTGCAAAGGTCTCTTGTTGCATGATCAGCAACTGTAATCACATCTGCACCAGCCTCAATCTGGGCATTCGCAAATTTAATGGTAACTTTGCTTAATCTGTCTAAAATATGTTTTACTTCCCTGGGGTTTGTTATTGTCTTTATCAGAAAATCTTCCACTCCGAAAAAATGGTATCCCAATGTCCAGGGACCAAAAACTTTCCCGGTTATTGCAATATCCGGATATTTTTTCTTTAATAATGTTATACATTCAAGCACGGCTTTAACTGCATAATTTGAAAGAAAATCTCCGTCTATGGAAATGTCTTTATAATCTTTCCATAGTTTTCCCATAACCTGGGGCATCATGTCAGGTTTTCCCCAGTTAACCTTGCATCCAAGTGCAAAAGATTCAATTACAACAGAAAAAACAGGCATTATGGCATCAAACCCAAGAATTTCATAACCGGCCCTTGAAAGCTCGAACATTTTTTTTGCGTCGTAATGTGCTTCAGGGAAAAAGGAGTTCATTATTTCCATCTGCTCAATTGTTATCGAAGATACGGGATTGGCAACACCGCAGCGAGGAACGGCTTCGTCAGACAATATGTTTAAGATTATTTCCTTTGGTGTCATCTCCATATAAATATCTCCCTATAATAAAATTTTTAAAATTAAAACTTGCAGAATTTTGAAGTTTTATTAATTAGAGGCATAAGTATTTCATCTATTGAATCCTCAGTCTCTCTAATGAAATCTTTGAAATAAAACCAGTATTCTGTATGTTCTGCAAATCCTTGGGGGGAAATTATTTCCAGTGAATTTAATGTCTCAAGCTCTATCATTGCACTGTCCGTATATATTTCCGAGTTGCATCCCATATCCGGATAAATAGCAAGCGGGCTGTAGCTGTATCTTTTAACAAATATCTCACCATCAAGACATCCGGCCATCCAGCCTGCTGTATTTAAGGTGCCAATCTTCTGGCTTGAGTCGAAGCTGCAATCCTGTCTTATCTGAATATATCTGCTTCCCCATCTGAATCTCTCGTCATCCATTTTTGTATAACTCCACAAAACAAGAGGTCTTGCGGGAAGCAGGTTTTCATCATGCAGTCCAAAAGGTTCCTGCGGTATAATGACCTTTGTCCCTTCAGCCATAATTGTAAGTGCCCATGGAGCAAGCTCGATATCCCATAAATTTCTATTAATAATCCTGTGGACAACTTTAACAAAATTATCTTTTTCGCTCATGGTTATTTCTATTTCTTTTTTTATTCCTGTTGAAGCCTCCGTATCCTGGCTCAAAACCAGAGTATTTTCATTTATATGATATGGGACACTTGAGTTATCAGGAAAATATGTTCTGGGTACTTCTTCAGGAGCATGCCATAATCTGTGTCCACCGTAATACTTCCAGTCTTCTCCACCGGTTTTACCGATCATTTCCTTGTTCTCTTTAAAAAGATTTTTTCCTGCTGCTGCTCCAAATTTTATGATTCTTGGTCCGACATCAGTTGTTGCAACAAGTTCAATTATCCCATTGCTTATAAATACACAGTTTTCCCAGCCGCCATAATTAAAATGTTCCTTTATTTCCATAAAATCCTTCTTCTGCAAATATGTTTTATAAATTAAAGATATATCTGAATATAGACTAAAAAATTTTTAATTAATTGAATCAGCTAAAAACATAATATAAAAAACATAAAATTAAAGACAGTAATAATTATAAAAATCAGAAGATATTTACTTCGGCAGGATGTTTTAAAACTTTTATAGCCAAAAACCAGGTTGGAAGACTTTATTGTGTCCAAACATAACTGCATAACTAAGGTAATTGGCGGATAAGACAGTGAAAGCTGAATCAATATGCTGCTGGAAATATCTTCTCATCGGTTGGCACAGAAAAGAAGTACATGAGCAAGCATTTGAGTTAACAGGACTTTCTGTATCAGTTAAAACGCGAAGGCATAGTTACCGCCTGTCTGACATGTTAATGGTTGCAGAGTTTTGGTTTGTCTTAATAAATGGTGGAGATGAGCGGGATCGAACCGCTGACCCCCTGCTTGCAAGGCAGGTGCTCTCCCAGCTGAGCTACACCCCCACATTTTTGTTGATAGAAAAGTTGAGCGCCTATCAACAGTATTCAATTTTAGTAATATTACATATTACTTCGTATTTTGAAGAAATGAATCTTCAAAACCAAATAACATAAAAGAGTTTAATCAACCGTAAATTCGTCGACTTCTAAGACATATATCTAATCTGTAGCAAT
>CAYNMO010000028.1:0-17216 GCA_964398155.1 uncultured Actinomycetota bacterium
ACAGTCCTCTTTTGAGCACGTTTTTAGCATAAGTATAAAAAATGGTGGGCGATACTGGACTCGAACCAGTGACCTCTGCGATGTCAACGCAGCACTCTAGCCATCTGAGCTAATCGCCCTAAACTACTATGAATTTTATCAGGATTTTTCAAACAAAGCCAAAACAATATGAATAAAATTTAAAAATATTGTTATCAATAGAACGGTAATTATAAAAGTCAGACAGGATTTTAAATATCCTGTCTGACTTTTAATTATTAAATTTTATATTTTTACTCTACTGCGACTCACTAAGAGTCAGATTTATATCTATAATTTTACTGTCTCTTGATATCTTTAAAGTAACGCTATCACCAACATTGTGCCTTATTACCTGTGCTAAAAGCTCGTATGCTGTTTCAAGCTGTGTTCCGTTAAATTCAGTTATTATGTCTCCCTGTTTTATTCCTGCCTGTTCTGCAGGCTTGCCTGCTATTACGGATTTAACATATACTCCTTTTACATTAGAACTGTTCTGTCCCATTTCAATACCCATAAATGGTGTTCTGGCTTTCCCGAATTCAAGAATCTGATTTGCAATATTTAATGCGGTGTCGCTTGGAATAGCAAACCCTATGCCGGAACTTGTACCGGAAGCGGAATAAATAATTGTATTTACTCCCATTACCTGACCCGAAGAGTTAACGAGCGGCCCTCCGCTGTTGCCTGGGTTTATTGCTGCATCAGTCTGTATCAGATCAACCATTGGATATGAATCAGCAGAAATAGTTATATCTCTCCCCAAAGCACTTACAACGCCCTGCGTAACAGTTTCCTGGAGTCCGAAAGGACTTCCAAGTGCTATGGCAAGCTCCCCGACTTTTATATTTTCAATGGTTGTAAAATTTGCGGCTTTAAGATTAGCTGCTTCTATTTTAATAACAGCAATATCCGTATTCTTGTCTGCTCCAACTAATTTTGCAGGGTATTCCATGCCATCAAATAGTGTAACTGTTATTGTTTTGGCCTCACCTGCAACATGGTTGTTTGTAATTATATAACCGTCAGAAGTAAATATTATTCCCGAACCTACTCCATCTCCTTCAGCAGTATTTCCAAAAACATCCTGCTTCTCAATTGTTATCCTGACATTAACCACTGAAGGCTTGACGTCCTGCGCAACTTTACTGATAGCTTCGTCAAAAGAAGCTAGAATTGCCTGATTGCTGCTTTGTTTTGGCTGCAGACTTGGAAGAGCTTTTGTTACCACTTTATTGCTGTTAGATACGATGTTTAATTTCGAAAGAAGCATTGAGCATCCTGCCAGGGAAAATACCAGAATAATACTGACAAAAGCGATCAGCAAACTCTTTAAAATATTTTTTTTATACATTTTTATTACCCTTCTTTAAAATTTTTATAAAAACAGATAAAGATTTCCAATTTTTTTGATATCTCTTTACATGTTTTTAATATTGTTCTAAAAAAGTTAACCCAGTATTAAACAAACATTAAAATTTTTTAATGTTTAAAAGATTACAGAACAATTTAAGACTGAAGGTTAAGTGGTAATTTAATAATAAACCTGGAGCCGGAATTGGGTTTGCTTTCGACGCTTATCTCACCTTTATGCAATTCTGTAATCCATTTGGCAATTGACAGCCCCAGACCATTGCCTTTATCTTCCCTTGATTTATCAACCTGATACAGTCTGTCAAAAATAAATGGGATGTCATTTTCAGATATGCCAATTCCGGTATCTTCAATAGTGGTTATGGAATAATTATCAGTTTTGCTTAAGCTGATAATTATTTTTCCTTCTCTATGAGTATATTTTATTGCATTATCAATAATATTTAAAAAAAGTCTTGTAATAAGAGTCTGATCCGCCTTTATTTTAATTTCTTCTTCTGATTTAAAAGAAATAATTAAGCCATTGTTAATTGCAACGTCCTGAAACTCATTTACAATATCCTCAATAATCACATTGAGATTAAGAATTTCAAAATTAAATTTATATTTTCCTTCATCACTTCTGTATATCATTAGAAGCTGGGAAATGATATGGCTCATTTTTTTACTCTCGTCGCGAATGGTTTCAATTGCCTCCCTGTATTCCTCTATTCCGTGTCTGCCAGCAAGTGCTTCTTCAGTTTGGGCTGTAATTATTGCTATCGGAGTTCTAAGCTCATGGGAAGCATCCGAGGCAAACTGTCTTTCCTTTTTTATGGAGTTCTCCAGTTTATCGAGCATTTCATCGAATGTTTCAGCGAGCCTTCCAACTTCGTCTTTGGTCTTGCTTAATTTAAGCCTCTGAGTTAAATCCCCTTTACTTATTTCTTTGGCTGTTTCTGTAATATAGCCAATAGGGCGCAGCGCCCTTTTTGCTAAAAATAAACCTCCGGCCGTAGCAAGCAGGCCAAATAAAGGAATTGATATGAGCATAATTATTCTTAGATTAAACAATGTAGCGCTTATTGACTGCAAAGACCTGCTAACTCTTATCCATCCGACAAATTCACCATTATTTACCACCGGAGTATCATAAATAATCCAGCCAATTTTATTTATTGAAACATTTCTAAACTGCTGCTGGCCGATAGGCAAATTTACAATCTCTGGAAGTATCTCGCTTTTAATTCCTGTGTTGCCCTTAACATCGAAGATGACAAAGTATGTGTTTGTTGCAATAATTTTGTACGGTATATCAAAATTGACATTAAAATCCTCTGACTGGATTATTAAGAACACCTGATGGGCATCAGCTTTAAGAAGATCTTCGGTATTTTGAAACAGTATTTTTGATATTGTCATATATATGAAAATATTAAATATGACTAGTAAAAATAATAACAGCGAAGCATACCATATGGTTATTTTAGAACGTATTGTCAGATTTCTCATTTTTTGACCTTAAATAAATATCATTTGTCTATTATTGTGAAGTCAGGTTTATTGTCTATAGAAGTATCGCATATGATTATTTTAGAACGCATTGTCAGATTTCTCGTTTTTATCCTTAAATAAATATCCTCCACCTCTTATTGTGTGGATAAGTTTATTTTCTGAAATGTCATCTATTTTTCTTCTAAGATATCTAATGTATACCTCCACGATATTTGAATTGTATTCGAAATCATAGTTCCAGACATGCTCGGCAATCTGGTGCTTGGTCAGAACTCTGTTCTTGTTTCTTAAAAAATATTCAAGAAGCGAGTATTCTTTTGAGGTTAATTCGATTAATTTGTTTGCCCTGGTGGCTTCCCTTGTGATGGTATTTAATTTTAAATCATCAAGAGTCAAAACAATATCTTTGCTGCCATCCTGTCGCCTAAGTAGTGCCCTTACCCTCGCAAACAACTCATCAAAAGAAAAAGGTTTTATCAGATAGTCATCTGCTCCGCTGTCAAGGCCTGTAACCATATCTTCAATTGTATCTTTTGCAGTTAAAAATAATACAGGAGTTGTAATTTTTTTTAATCTCATTTTTCTCAGTAAAGTGAGGCCGTCTATAAATGGAATCATTATGTCAAGAATAATGCAGTCATACTGCACAGAATTAATAAAGCCTTCAGCATCCCTTCCATTTTTAGCGGTATCAACACTGTAGCTTTCTTCTTTTAATCTTTTCTCAATAATTTTCAGCAAAGAAGGCTCGTCTTCAACAAGTAAAATTCTCAAAATTTCTAAACACCCCTATTAAAATTCAATTAGCCTCTGGCAAATAATTTAATTTTTACTAAATAATTATCTTTAATTAAGATTAAATTTTCTTAATTAGAGCATTTTAGCTTAATTATTTGCCCGAAACTAATAATTTGCCTAAAAACTAATCATAATCTTATTAATATAACAGTTCTATCTAATTTTATAACTAATCCAGCAGATTTAAATTAAAATAAAATTAAAATATTTTAATTTATCCTATTGCTTCCTGGCCTTCTTCACCGGTTCTGATTCTGATGCATCTTGGAAGATCAAGAACAAAGATCTTGCCATCGCCCATCTTCCCGGTATACGCCCCCTTTTTGATAGCTTCTATTGTTTTTTCAACAAAATTTTCATTGACAGCAATTTCAAGCCTTATTTTTTTTAATAGATTAACCTCATCTATTATTCCTCTGTAAGTCTCAGTATAACCTTTCTGCTGGCCGCATCCGAGAACATTGGTAACTGTCATTTTATATATCTCAGCATCAAATAGAGCTTTTTTAACATCTGGAAGCTTGTATGGCTGAACCAAAGCTATTATCAGTTTCATAATTTATTCCTTTCGGTTTTATTATTATTTAAAAAGCCAACCTTTATTTTTTAATTTTACTTTGATTTATTATAAATTCGCGAAGTTAAATTCTTGTTACGTGTATGTTAATTACTGATTAAATTTTTTTAGTGAAAATTTTTTAAAGTTTTAGGGCACTAAGAAAATAGATATAACAACTGTCTGGCACTAAGACGAAAAAATAAGTCTTATATCGGGGATCTGGTGTTAATATAGGTTTTAGTCAGAGAGTCCAAATTAATACAGAGCATATGTGAACTGTTCCAATAATTTATTGAAAATCATTAATAATAAAATTGTTATATATATTACTGGTTAAAACTGCACTTCCTTTGTATTTAACTATATTTAATGTTAATATTTAATAAAGGTATTATCTGTCAGGCATTTAAAAAATGTTTTCAATTTTTATAAATCATCACATTGAAAGAGAATTTAATTTGAGCAAGCTGGAAAAACTTATAAGAGAAAAAAACAAATGCATCAGAGGAATATACATATCATCATTTGTTCCTAGAAAATGCGGAATTGCCACATACACAAAGGACTTGACCTCAGCCATAAACTTTATAAATCCGTGCTCACAGGCTGAAATAATTGCATTAATCAAGCCGGAAGACCAGATTGATTATCCACCCGAGGTTAAATTTAAAATCAGCCAGAATAAAACTGAGTCCTATATAAAAGCAGCTGATTATATTAACAAATCCAAGGCAGATCTTGTTTTATTAGAACACGAATTCGGATTATACGGAGGAGAATTCGGAGAATATATTATTAAATTATTAGAACTTCTTAAAAAACCTCTTGTTATAACAACTCATACAATTCCTGATGACCCCACTATAGGATACGGGCTGGCCTTAAAGGATGTTATAAAATATGCAAAAAAAGTTATCGTAATGATGCCCGAAAGCATAGACAAACTTATAAAAAAATACAACTATCCGCGAGAGAAAATAGAGATCATACCCCATGGAGTACCGGATATAAAGCTTGAATCCAATGATTCATATAAAAAGAAAAAGGGACTTGATGGCAGAATAATTCTTGGCAATATAAATCTTTTGTCCGAAGTAAAGGGAATTGAATACACCTTAGAAGCCTTAAAAGAAATAAAAAAACAGTTTAGCAATATTTTATATTTAATTATAGGACAGACACACCCGGTAGTTATACAGACAGTTGGAGAGATATACCGGGACTCCTTAAAAGAAAAAATAAAAGAATATAATTTAGAAGAAAACGTAGAATTTATTAATGAATACATTTCGCTTGATGAACTGGTTGAGTGGCTGAGGGTTATTGATATTTATATTACCCCTTATCTGGATCCGCAGCAGTCTGCTTCAGGTGCACTGGCTTATGCAATAGGTGCAGGCAAAGTTTGTATTTCAACTCCTTATCTTTATGCAAAAGATGTTCTGGCCAAAGGCAGAGGTATTATCGTTCCTTTCCGAGATTCCAAAGCTATCGCCGATGCTGTAATTGATATTTGCGAAAATCCTCAAAAGAAGACAGACATTGAAAGGAAAACTTATAAATTTGGGAGAATGATGACCTGGCATAATGTTGCACTTCAGCACCTTAATTTGTTTGAAATAATGCTTAAAAAAGAGGATAGTGGAAGTTAGGCCTGATAAAATTTTTCCTGCAGTATTGCAGGGTAGACAAGCCTTAATAAAGACGGTTTTTATGTGTCAATTAGATCTGATGAAATCTAAGCTTCAGTTTTAGCATAAGCAGACTCATTAAAAAAATAGAAAGCAGATGTTTTGTAATAATAGCCCTGACAGGGAAAAAATAAAAACAGATAATTTTAAATGGATCCGCTAAAAAAAATAAAGGCATTAACGACTGGTATCGGCATTTACCAGCATGGTAAATTAAACAATCCCAATCCTGAATTCGGTTATGCTATCGAAGATCAGGCAAGAGCACTTATTGTTGCCCGTGATCTTAAAAATGAAAGCTTACATAAAACTTACCTGGATTTTATAATAAAAGCAAAAAGAAAAGACGGGCTGCTTTATCATTTTTATTATGAAAATAAAGAAGGCGGTTTATTTCAAAACGAAGAATTTAATTCAATTCCAAATAATGAAGAAGCTTATGGCATAACTCTATGGTCTCTCTTGTCAGACCAAAAAAATACCTCAGCAAAAGAAGAAATAAAAAATATCGAAAATAACCTGATTAAAGATGCCAGTAACTGGACTTCTCCAAGATCAATTTCGGCAGCTTTGCTTGGTCTTGCCAACCTGGACTGCCCTGATGATCTGGAGGACATCCTTAAAATAAAACTGCATAATTTATTTTTTAATACCTGTACTGATGACTGGTTTTGGTTCGAGAATTCTCTGACTTATGCAAACGCCATAATGCCATGGGCACTGTGGGAAATATATCTTAAAAGGGGCTGCACAAAAAGCTTTGAAATTGCAAAACAGTCTACGGGCTTTTTAATTAAGACCTGCCGGGAAAACAATATTGCATCGCCTATAGGCAATAAGGGCTGGTACTTTAAGGGTGGTATTAAAGCTCTTTATGATCAGCAGCCAATTGATGCAGGATATATGGTTTGCTGTCTGGAAAAAGCATACATTGCAACCGAAGACAAATTCTATTTGAACTGGGCAAAAAAATGGTATGAATGGTTTTGGGGAGCCAACACAAACAGTGCCTCTCTAATCGACAAAGATTTTGCATGCCATGACGCGCTGATACCTGACGGAGTCAATTTAAATCAGGGAGCGGAGGCAAATATATGTTTTATAATGGCTTATCTTGCCGCAAAAAGACTGGATATTATTAGTTAAAATTATTAGTAAGGAGACACGCTTGTGCTAAAAAAATTTGCATCCCTGCTTTCAGCTGATGCTTCAAATTATGGTCAGATAATAAAAGATTTGGAAAATAATAAATTTGACGGATTTCACTTTGATGTTTTGGATGGTCATTTTGTAAGAAACTTTGCTTTCGGGCCAGGAACAATAAAGTCCCTGAGAAAATTAACAGGACTTCCTTTTAATATCCATCTTGAAACCGAAAATCCGGAAATTTATATGGATATGTTTATCGATGCCGGAAGTGACATGATTACATTTCATCCTCAGGCCTGTGAAAAAGTTGAAAGAGCTCTAAGGTATCTTCGCGCAAAAAATATTTTAACTTCTTTTGCAGTTGACCCTGACATAGAGATTGATTATATAAAAAAGTACCTGCCATTAATTGATAACATTATAATAATGTGTGTTTACCCTGGTTTTGGAAGTCAGAAATTTATCGAAAAATCTCTTGATAAGATAAGGATGACTAAAAAAATTATTGTTGAGAGCATGCTTGATATTTCAATATCCGTAGACGGCTCAATAAATGAAGATACTTCAAAAAAAGTTATAGAATGCGGAGCAGATATCCTTATATATGGTTCCAGCCTGTTTGTTTAAAATGGCCGCGGACTGCTTAGCAAATAGTAATGGTATTTCCTAATCTATGGTTCCGGCCTCTTAAAGTAAAATGGTTGCCGGCTGTTTTGTAAATGGTTAAAATATTTTCCGAAATATGTCCTGATTTCGTTTAAGTAAAATGACTATTAACCACTTCGAAAATAGTGAGAGTATCCCCTAATTTATGTTCCTGCCTGTTTAAGCAAAATGTTTGATGACTTCTTCGTAAACGGTAAAATATTTTTTAATATATGGTTTGGGTCTGTTTAAGCAAAATGATTATTAATTACTTCGTAAATAGTGAGAATATTTTCAATTGGAGTATCCGGCAGTGTTTCATGAGAAGGAGCCAGAATTACTCCACCTCTGTCGCCCCATAAATTTATAACTTTTTTAACTTCCTCTTCGATTTCTTTCTTTGTACTTTCAACTAACAGCTTTTGAATGTCCATTCCTCCACGAATACAAACACTCTTTCCGTATAATTTATATATATTTTCCAAATTCATGTCTCTGGCAGATGTCTGGACAACATCAAATACATCAATACCGGCATCAATCATGCAGGGCATAATATCATGGATACTCCCGCAGCAATGCCATCCAAAAAAAAGTTTATATTTTTTAACATTTGAAATCATTTGCTTATACAGGGGCAGGAAGTATTTTTTGAATATCTCCGGAGAAAACATCATACCGTTTTGTCCGGCTACATCATCCCAGGTACCGTAATAATCTGCCTGATCGCCAAATACAGATAATTCTCTCTTGTTAAACTCAAGACAAAATTCACCAACTTCACCAACAATATGCTCTGCAAGCGATTTGTTGAAAGCCATATCCATTAAAAAATTCTCCATACCTCTTAAATAGCAGCAAATCATAAATAAATTACTTAAAGTTCCCATGCAGATTAAATTGTTACTGATATATTCGGCGTCTTTTATGTCTATTTCTCCGAGGTTATATTTGCTTTGCATTTGATTAAAATCAAATAAGTCTAATTTTGATGTTAAAAATCCTTTTTTTAATTCAAGCGGTGAATCAATGGCAGCCAGCGGAGGGTCTATCCCTACATTGGGATATTTAATATCGTATTTTGGCATATTTCCCATTTTGGATCTTATTCCTATAGTATAAAACAATGTTCCATCGTCTATATATGGAAGCTCAGGCAAAGGACCATTAAACTTTGGAATAAAAGTGGAAAATTTATCAATTTTTGAGCCGGAAGACCAGAAATCTGCTCCCATTTTACCTAGAAGAGTTTTATAGTTTTTCCCAAAATCCTCCGGTTGTTCAATTCCAAAATACCGCATTAGAGATTCCGAAAGATAATTTGATGCTCTAAATGAGGTGGGAATTTTATCTACTGTTTTTAAATTAATAGCTGCTATAACTCTTTCTTTTATTTTCAAAATAAACCTTTTCTAAGTTTGGGATTCTGGATTGGAATAAATATTTAATTATTCTAAACATAATACGCTTTACCCGGATGCTGTCTGAAATAATGTAATCAGCATGCAGCAGCATGGATTATCATACTCAAACAGGCTCCTGAGTTTAACCGTCAGATTAAATAATTACAATACACTATAGACTCAGTATATTCTTATAAGTATCGTGCATGCTGTCTTTTAGCGACAGATATGTATCGATATACTGATCTACAAAAAAACTATATCTTTCATGGGCCGCCAAATCAGGTGTGATTGTTTCTTTAAAACAAACCATTTCGTCTGCAGCCTGCGTTATGCTGTCATATTTTTTTGCAGCCACCGCTCCTAATATTGCGGAGCCAAGTGCTGCAGCCTCCGTAGTAGTTGTAGTTTTTATTGACAGACCTGTAACATCTGCATATATTTGAAGCCATAATTTGCTTTTTGTTGTCCCGCCGCATGCGACTACTTCGCTTATTTCAAAGGAGTTTTTGTTGATTAATCTCATAATAGCCTCTGTGCCATACGCAACTCCCTCCATTATAGCCCTGTATATATGAAAAGACGTATGTTTTAAAGAAAGCCCTCTTATTACTCCCCGGCTGAATGGATCTACAAACGGTGTCCTGTTGCCCTGCCAGTGCTCAAGAACTATTACACCCTCTGAGCCAGGCGGTATTTTCTCTGCACATGTATCCATATAATCATAAACACCCATATTTCTTTTTGCTGCCTCATCTTCAATAGCCCTGTTTACAAGATTTTCTTTAAACCACTTCAACACAGAACCGGTGGATGTCTGCCCGCCTTCAATTAAAAATGTGTCATCAATTATTGAATCGGGATATGTGCCAAATAATCCATTAGCATGGAATTCTTTATTAGATGTTCCCCATAAAAGATTTGAAGAACCTGTTATATACGCTAGCTGCTTTGGTTTTAAAGCATTTAAACCAATAACAGCATTGCCGGCATCTGATCCGCCCTGAGCCACCGGGATGCCCTCAGAAAGCCCTGTTTTTTGTGCTATTTCTTTTCTAAGAAGACCGGCAACCTCTCCCAGCTTTAAAACTTTATCCGGAAGCTTCTCAAATATATCGCCAAGCCCTATTTTGTTATAAAATTCCTTTGGAAAACCGCCATTCCTGTTATCATAGTATCCTCTGAGGGTGACTGTATTTATTCCAAGTGTCCATTTCCCGGTCAGTTCATATGTCAGCCAGTCAGTATACTCAGCAATTATTTTTGATTTCCTGTACACCTCCGGTTGATTTTTTTTAACCCAGAGAACTTTACATGGAAACCATTCAGCAGAAACCTTGCCATAACCATTATATCTTCTGGCGGGATCATCAATTGATTCAATGAATTGTGATTCTTCTGAGGATCTCATATCCATCCAAAGTATCGGATTTCTGGAAGGCTCCATATTTTCCTCAAAAAATACCGGCGTACAGGATGTTGCGTCATAGCCAATGCCAATAATATCAGCAGGATTAACATTTGAATTCTCAATTGATTTTTTTATGCAGTCTATCAGAGCGCTTCTCCACTCCTCAACTTTCTGCTCAGCCCAGCCTGGATGTTCATAATAAGTCTTATATGCAGAGGAGCCAAGACCCATTATATTTCCCTTTAAATCAAATATTCCTGCCCTGAGGCTTTCGGTACCGCCATCTATGCCTAATACGTATTCACCCAATATTTTGACTTTCTCTCTAATATTGATAAAAAAATTAAGTAAAGCTGATTTTTTACAAAACAAACACTAATATCTTTTTTGTAAAATCAGCCTATTTTAACCAGGCCACAAAATTTCAAATCGATTAATATTTTCTGTATTTAATGGCTGTTTCATACATTACAGCTATATTTTCAGGTGGAGTATTTGCCTGAATGCTATGAATTGGCGCAAAAATAAACCCACCATTTGGTGAAAGATCCTCTATTCTCATTTTTACTTCTTCTTCAATTTCCTTTTTTGTACCTTTTAGCAAAACCTCGGGATCGCAACCTCCACCCCAAAATGTTATTTCATTGCCAAATTCTTTTTTTATTTTTTTTGAATCCATATCACTGGCTTTCACCTGTACCGGATTTAAAATATCTATCCCGCATTCAATAAAATCCTTTATTGCCCAGGCGACTGAACCGCAGGAGTGAATATAAACTTTAGCCTTTGTATTATTTTTTATAGTTTCAACTAATTTTTTATGTCTTGGCTTTAATGCTGACCTGTAAAATGCCGGATTAAACATAGGCCCTCTTTGTGTTCCAAGATCATCGCTTATTCCAACTACATCTACCAGATCTCCCACTTCTTTTAGAATTAATTCCCAAAAAGTCTGAGACCACCAAAGCATTTTATCCCAATAATAATCAATAAAATCTTTATTGGCTGCCAAATCAATATATGCCTGCTCAAATCCTCTCAGCTGCCATAAGCTTTCCCATAAGCCCCATACCGGAGAAAAAAGGATTATTGCTTTATTGCTGATCTTATTTAAGTCCAAAATCTCTTGTCTTAAACCTTTTAGCCTTGCAGGATCAGTAGGATCGGGCATTTTGTATTTTTTTAAATCTTCTAATGTGAAATCTTTCATTGCAGGTATTTTTATATCATAGAAAAAACCATTTTTAGGTCTTATATATGTTGTTCCCCATTCATCAGCCCATTCATCTTTTACTGAGTCGATTTTAAATTCCCAGGAAGAGGACGCTCTTGAAAAAACACCCGCTACATCTGCCTGATATTTTTCTAATATTCTTGCATCAGGAAACACTACCTGCTGAATCGCATCCTGCATAATTGCTTCGGGGCCATCGAGGTTATAATATTTTTTTAAATTCCTGTGAGCATATTCATGAAGACTGGTATGGACACCGCCAAAATCAATAGGTATCATATCAGGCTCTTTATGATTTAATGCACAGTTTACCCTTTCTTTAGATGTCATTAGCGCCATATTTTTTCTCCTTTTTTGATTTTAAAGTCCTATTTTGAGGATATCTTTTTGCCTGAAAATCGACCGTTGCCTATTAAATAATTTATTGTAATTATAATAATCAATAAAGATCCCCACACTATGTCTGCAACGTAAGCGCTTCCGGCAAAGCCAATTAAATTAAAACCGCTGGAAATTATCTGCAGTATTATTATGGCTATTACAGTTCCAAGAACGGTGCCTGATCCACCGGCAATACCTGTCCCACCCATAATTATTGCAAGTATGCTTTGCATCAGATAAGAAGAGCCGTAATCGGCTTTCGCTGAGTTATATCTTGCCATCATTATAATTGCAGCAATTCCGCACAAAAGTCCGGAAATAGTATAAGATTTTATAAGAACAGATCTAATATTTATACCAGAAAACTTGCTCGCAACCGGATTTGAACCTACAAGGTAAATCTGAATACCATAAGATGTTTTTGTAATTATAAAAATTATTACAGATACAATTATAAAAATAATTAAGGGGATCGGGATATTAAAAACCTCTCCATTCCCTATCCATAGCAATTGCTCAGGAAATCCGGTAATCGATCCTACCCCGCCTGCTGTTTTTAAAGCTATTCCGTTATATAGGGTCAGTGTTCCAAGTGTGGTAAGTATTGGGGAAACACCAACTATCCCAATAAATATTCCATTAAATATTCCTGAAATAAAAGAAATTGCCAGAGCTGCCAGAATAATTATTATTACCCAGACTATAATAGTTGACGTATCAGCATTTTTTGACAGGAAAGTAGCTAAAATTTTTGAACAAATAACACCTACCATTCCGGTGGTTGCAACTGTGGATAAATTAATACCTCCTGCTATCATTGGAAGCAGCATGGCTAATGAAAGCAGACCAAATTCCGGTATTTTGTATGCAATTGATTGAAAGTTTTTTATGCTGAGAAATTCACTTGGCGCCAGTATGGAAAAAGTCGTAAATACTATCGCAAAGATAATTGATAAATTAATTATGGTGCCGCTAAATTTAAATTTATTCATAAAATCCTCTAGTTAATTGGTTTTTATTTAGTCAATATTTACTTTTATAACTCTTTCCGCAATAATTCTCTTCTGATTTGCATCTATACTGATACTTATCAGAATTAAAATACCAAGAAAAATATTGTACCAATAGGGATTAACTTTCATTAGTATCAATCCATTATTTACAATTATTACAAACAGGCTTCCAAAAATTGTTGCAAGAACAGACCCTTTCCCTCCAACAATGCTGGCTCCACCCAATATCACAGCAGTTATAACCGGGAACTCAGCTCCCATAAAAGAGCGGGCAGAGTAAAGCTGAGTAATGGAAGTATTTAACACTCCTGCAAGCCCTGCCAAAAGCCCCGCATAACAATAAATAAACATCTGAATTCCAAAAATATTTAATCCAATTCTTGATGATGATTCCAGATTACCTCCGATTGCATAAACTCCCCTGCCAATCAGCGTATATTTTAGTATAGCCCAGGTTAAAATAGAGATACCTATGAAAAAGAATACCTGGACAGGAATTCCATATAAATTAATTTTACTAAACCCGATAAAAGCATCTGTCAGTCCATACCCGGTACTATTGGGAACAAAAAGAACTAATGCGCTTCTAAAAATACTAAACGTTCCCAGTGTAGCTATAATTGTTGGAATTTTTAGTTTTCCGACCAGTAATCCATTGATAGCTCCGAAGCATAGCCCTATTACAGCACCAATCAAAAATGTATTAAAAACATTTCCTTTTAACTGCTCCATATATTTTCCGCTGATAACCATTGCTGCTGTAGCTATAGCTCCAAATGAAAGATCAACACCGCCTGAAATTATTATCAGAAAAGCGCCTATTGCCAAAATTCCCGGAACTGAAATTGCTCTAAGAATATCCAGCAGGTTTCCGACTGAGAAAAATATCGGGTTAACAATATAAATAACTACTGAGAGCAGTATTACAACCAAAAAAATAAAATTGTCTTTTAGTTTAATTTTTTTCATAAGTGTCCACCGTATTATTTTACATGAATTGCATTTATGGATTTATCAATAATTTCTTCTTTTGTAGTTTTATCAGTTTCAAACTCATGGACAATTTTGCCCCTTCTCATAACTATTATCCTGTTGGTATTTTCCATAATTTCCTTAAATTCGGGGGAAATTAATATTATACCCATTCCTTTATCAGCCAGATCATGAAGTATTTTATAAATTTCACTTTTTGCTGATACGTCAATACCGGCAGTCGGATTATCCAATATTAAGACCTTTGGATTTATAGCCAGCCATTTTGCAAGTGCGACCCGCTGCTGATTGCCTCCTGAAAGTTTGTTTACCTTAACTTCGTTAAAAGGAACTTTAATTTTTAACTTGCTTACCCAGGTACTTGCAGCTTCACTAATTTTTTTGCTGCTAAGCAATTTAATTTTATTTAATACAGAAGTTATAATCGTAATAATTATATTTATACTCACCGGCTGAGTCATTATAAGACTCTCACGCTGTCTGTCCTCAGAGATATATCCTATTCCAAGTGTTTTGGCATGGCTCGGAGACAATATTTTTATTTCTGAACCTTCAAAAAAAATTTGCCCTGAATCTGGTTTATTAAAACCAAAAACAGACAAAGCCATCTCAGTTTTTCCTGAACCAAGGAGCCCGGTAATACCCAAAATCTCATTTGAGTATAATTTTAAACTGATATCTTTGTAGCTTCCTCTTTTTGACAGATTTCTTAATTCCAGTAGCAGACTGCCAATTATTTTTGGCTTAAAAATAGTCTCTGTTATTTTGCCGCCAATCATGTGTGAGATTATTTTATTGCTGTCAAGCTCTGATCTTTCAAAAGTACCGACGATACTGCCATCTCTTAAAACTGTTATCCGATCAGATACTTCCAGAACTTCATCCAGCTTGTGGCTGATAAATATAATGGATATACCTTCCTGGTTTAATTTTTTAATTATTTTAAAGAGATTATTGGTATCATCCTGTGAAAGAGATGAAGTTGGCTCATCCATGATCAAAAGTTTGACATTGCAGTTAATTGCCCTTCCAATAGCAACCAGCTGCTGTCTTGCTATTGTTAAATCACCCACATTTGTTTCCGGATCAATTTTTAAACCCAGCATATCCAAAATGGTTTTGGCATCTTTTTTAATTCTTCGCCAGCTGACAAGCTGCTCACCGCGTTCAACAATTTTACCGAGAGAGATATTCTCAGCAACTGACAGGTTTTCCAGCAAAGAAAACTCCTGAAATATTACTTCAATACCTTTTCTCATTGAATCAATTGAGCTTAAAGAATGAACGGGTTTACCATCAATGAAAATTTTTGCTCCTGGATCCGGGCTTAGAACTCCCGCTATGATTTTGCTCAGAGTACTTTTCCCTGAACCATTTTCACCAACCAGCCCGTGTACTTCGCCTTTTTTAATGGTCAAACTTACATTTTTTAAGGCTTCTACCCCTACAAAACTTTTGCTTACATTTTCCAATCGTAAAAAGTCATTATCCATTTGTCTTACTTTCTCAAAAGTATTAATTGGCCTGTTTGCTTAAATCAGCAAACCTAACATTTAACAACATGGGAGAGCTTTAATTTTATCCTGTTAAATTTTTTTTTTTTTTTTTTTTAACTGTAAAAATATTCTACTTTATGCCAGATTTACACCAAAAAAATTTTAATCAAATCTGTCATCCTTGCATATTGGGCAATACTATAAAATTTCTAAAAATACTACTTGCAGTGTCTTGCAAAATCAGGTCTGTACCCTTCAAAAATGTTAACTTAAAATATAAAATTTATAAAGGACTTTTTAAAAATCGGACTTGTCATATTTACTGGCAACCAGACTCTTTTAAGAACCTGGCTGCCAGTAAATATTAAACAAATTTAAAACATGAATAATTCAAAATTAGAACTTGTATTCGTCCACGTTAGCAGCAGTAAAATCTGTGTAGCTGCCTGGAATTATTATTTTGCCATCAATTTTAATCTTGCTGCCAAGATTAGGAACTGTCATACCATCTGTGATTTCTTTTTTCTCAAGAGTCATATATGCAACCCATGCAGTTACGTATGAAATGTTTGCAGGATCCCATAGAGATGCAAGACTTAATGAGCCATTCTTTAATCCTCTAGCGCAAGCCTGTGGTGTACCTGTTCCTACACATGCAAGTTTCAGACCTTTTTCCTCAACTGCTAATGCTACTCCGGGTACTCCGCCTGAGCCTAAACAAATTACACCTTTTAGATTAGGATAAGTTTTAACCAAATCCAAAGTTATTGCATAAGCTTTTTCTGCTTTTTCTTCAGTAGGTATATTAACGTCTGATACTAGTTTTAGATTAGGATATTTTGTTGCTGCATATGCTTTAATATAGTTAAACCAGATAAGATGATCAGGAGTGTCAATCTGGCCTGTCAAAATTACATACTCTGCGGAATCGCTTCCCATAAATTCAACTAGTTTGTCAAGCATATGCTCAGCATATTCTTTATCATCTAATGAACGGACATCCCATGTAACAGCAGATTCTTCTACCGGAGAGCTATATGACATTGTTAATATTCCTGCATCCATTGCTCTTTTAAGAACGGGTACAAAAGCATTAGGATCCAACGCACATGCAAGTATTGCATCTACTTTTTTTGCAATAAGATCATTTACTATTCCAACCTGAGCTACTGAATCAGCATCTACAGCACCATTTTGGTAAGCATTGATTCCAAAATCCACATTAGCTTTCTTTAAACCAACAAGTCCTCTGTCAAAATAAGGATGTGGGGCTAATTTTGGAATGTCTACTATTTCCCATACCTTTGAAGCTGCTGCTGCTGTTGTTTCAGCTGCTGCCGCTGTTGTTTCAGCTGCTGCTGCTGCTGTAGTTGCTGCTGCTGCTGTTGTTTCAGCTGCTGCTGTTGTTTTACAGCCAGCCATTGAAAAAACTGCGATAATACTTACGCACATTACTGCTACCAGTAACCATGAAATACCTTTTTTTTTTTTTTTTTCCTACACTCTCTTGTTTTTAAAACTTTAATAATTACCTTATTATGCGGTCTGCGATGTTGT
>CAYNMO010000029.1:0-1740 GCA_964398155.1 uncultured Actinomycetota bacterium
CATCGTGCAGGGGCGCAAGTCAGAATAAGAATAATTCTTCGTCCTCGACAGGCAGCGAAAATTCAGTTTCTGATCAGGATACCCAGACTACAAATAATATTGTGCTTGAAAACCCTCAGGCAGCCCTAATAGCAAACTTAAAAATTTCAGGCCAGGCCATTGATTTAAAAGTAGCCGGAGACTATCTTTATGTGACAAATGACCTCGGGTACCTTTATGTAGTTGATATAAAGGATAAATTAAATCCAAAAGTTATTGGAAAATGTGCTGGAATTGATGCAGCAAACATAGTTTTTATTGAAGGAGACTACGCATATGTTTCATATACAAAGTATGACCTCAAAACTGAAGAGCTTAAAGTTGATTATGGTTTTAAGATAGTTGATATAAAAAATAAAGAACAGCCAAAAGTGGTGGGCAACTGGGGCGGGCAAAGCATCAAGGTCGACAAATCAGTTCACGGCATGTTTATTATGGGAGATTATGCTTTGCTGACTCTGGTTTCAATTGATGAAAATGGAAGCACCGGAACATTTCAGATTGTTGATATAAAGAATAAAAGCACACCGGTTTCGCTTGGATCAACTGACTTTGAAGGATCGGTCAATGCTGTCTGGGCGGCTGGGAGTTATGCCTGCTTAAGTCTTATTGTTTATGACTCAGCGACAGATACCACCACCTCTGATACTCAGGAAATACAGAGCAGGAGCTATTTAAAAATAATAGACATAAAGGACAAGCAAAAACCTATTGTTACCGGGAGTTGTGAAGTATCTGCTGATTCGTGGGGATTATATGCAGACGAAAATTTTGCTTATCTTTCAAATAATAATTACGACAGTGCTGCTAAAAAATACTTCGGAAGTTCTCTTCAGATAGTAGACATAAAAGACAAAAAATCACCGAAAACAGCCGGGAGCTGCAAGATCAATGGCGGTGCGTGGGAAATGGACTTTAAAGACGATTATTTATTTGTTTCAAACCTGGATGGAGGGTTTGACACCATCAATGTCAAAGACAGGCAAAAACCTGTTATAACCGATTCAGTGAAAACAAAAGGCACCACTTATGATATTGAAGTCTCTGGTGGGTTCGGATATCTTGCAGATGGTTTTGAAGGGGTTACAATATTTGCGCTGGAAAACTCCTGGGATCTGACTGACCAGTCAGATGAAAATCTGATAAATAATAAACCTGTTGCCGATATTGAAATTATGGGAGATGAAACTGATTATTCTGAGTCCCCTGGGATATATACTTTTAATGTTAATAATCCTGTATATTTTTCAGCTATTGGTTCTTATGATGTCGACGGGGATGATATAAGCTACACATGGGATATTGAAGGTTCAAATTTTAGTGAGGATGCCACACCTCAAAAAGATAAACTTTCCATTGTTTTTAACAAGGAAGGTGAATACGATGTTTCACTTAAAGTATCTGATGGAAAACTGGAAGATGTAAAAAAAGAAACGATTAGAATAGCCAGCGAGGCTCCTCCTTCAAAGCTAATAAAGAATCATGAGTTTACTGTTGAAATAATAACCAAAATTACAAATAACAGCAGCTTCACTTTAAAAGATCTCGAGTGTTTTACCAAAGCTCCGCAGAACTACCTTCCATTTCAGGAAATAATAGGACTTGAGTCAAATTCAAAAAATCAGGAAGTACTGTTTGATAATGACTTCAATAAAATACTTCATTTGAAATTTGACACTCTTGAAGCCGGAAAAACTTTTG
>CAYNMO010000029.1:1750-17199 GCA_964398155.1 uncultured Actinomycetota bacterium
AGCCTTAAATGCCTGGTCAGTATGCCTGAGCTAAACTTAATTAAATTTAACTCAGACAAATATTTTTACGAAGAAAATGATCCTGATCTGATGCTTTACACATCAGAAGATCTTTTTATTGATTCAGACAGCAGTATTATAATAAATGCTGCAAAAACAGCTGCAGGTAAAGAAACTGCCCCCGTATTAATTGCTAAAAATATATATAATTTTGTTACAAGAAAACTGGAATATGACTATGTAAGGGCAGAGGACAAGGATTATGATTTCTATAATGCCTCAGATATTCTTAAGCTTGGTAAAGGAATATGCTCAGACTATGCAGTACTTTACACTGCGCTGCTAAGAGCGGTAAATATTCCTGCAAGAATAGCCGCGGGCATCCCGGTTGAAGCAGTTATTAATGCTCCTGACAGTACTTTGAGTTTCGGACACGCATGGGTTGAAGTAAAACTTCCCGGATATGGCTGGGTTCCGTTTGATGTAACTTCCGAAGACAGCTTTATGCCGAGCACGCTATATCTTAATCTGGCAACTGAGAGAGGCTCCAGTTTTTTGCATAAAAGTGTAACTATGGACTGGCTGAGTTATTATTTTGAAGGTTTTAGCTATTCATGGGACGGCACAGGTAAAGCAGATGTTGATCAGGACCTCAGGTATAAAGTATATGATCTTAAAGAAAGTGATTTAAGCTGGTAATAATTATTCCGGCTGGATTAACCTGGTAAGGGTTATGTTTTCAACCGTTTCTACGGTTTTGGGGAAAGATTTTGTTAAAAAATCAATATCCTCATTTTCCAACTTCCAGCCCAGAGCACCGAGGTTTTCATTTAAATGATCAATATTTCTGGATTTGGATATGGTTACAACATTTTTTTGGGATATAAGCCAGTTGATTGCAACCTGGTTGACGGTTTTCCCATATTTATAGGAAATATATTTTACGATCTGAGCCACTTCTTTTGAAAAAAGCCCTTTTTGCAGCGGGCGCCATGCTACTACCATTACATCATTGTCCTGGGCATATTTTATTGAACCGTCATTTAAAGGCCCTCGGTGTTTGAGATTGTAATGAAGATGATTGCATGTTATTTTGTTTAAAGTGCATTGCTGAGCTTTAATGAATAATTCTGTGTTGAAATTGCTAAGCCCCATAGATCTGATGATTTTTTTTTCAAGAAGGAAATCCAGAGCTTCCATTGATTCCCTGATATCTATATATGGATTTGGAGAATGGATAAGATAAACATCTATATAATCAGTTTTAAGTCTTTTAAGGCTTTGCATCGCTGAGCTTACAAGATCATCATAATGCAGATGCATGGGGGTTACTTTGGTTGTTATTATGAGTCTGGATCTGTCAAAACCCTTTAATGCCTCGCTGACGATCTCCTCAGCGTGACCTTCTGAATACCACTCTGCAGTATCTATATGAGTAATACCCATTTCTATTGCATTTTTTATTGCCTTTATATCAGTGGCGTCATCATTTTCAGGATCAAGGAAATCCCGTCCTCCCATACCCCAGGTCCCAAAACCAAATACAGGAAGCTCAAAGCCATCTTTTAGTTTTTTTGTTTCAATAAACATATCGCCAATTGTTAAAATTAAAAACGGGCAATGTTAAAAGAACCTGTTAAGTTATATTTAATAACTAAAATAAAATAAAGCCCGCCATCACTTACAAAAACAGCAGGCTTTATTTTATTATTTAGAATATTTATTACATCATTGAACCGAAAAGTCCAAAACCTGTAGCTATAACACTAGCCCATATAATTACCCATACAACAATAGGCATAACAATTGCCAATACTATTCCTGCAATATCCCTACCTTTACCTGCGCTGCCAGACTGTCCATTGTTTATTTTTACAAGGTCTATGATTCCGCAAATCAAAGCCGCAAGACTACATCCTGGAATAAAACCAAATATTCCTGTAATAAGTGCAGCTTTCGACAAACCACTTGCTTTTTGAGACTCGTCCATGGGGTTCCCCTTCCTGTTTTATTGATTTTGATTTTATGTTTACGTTCTTAAAAGATTATTTCTGTTTGCACAGTAAAACTATCTCATCATAAAATTTCTACCTATTGCTTCAAAATATGCTGCACCAAATATTGAAGTCATAATTATTACTAATACCCACGGCAGTATTACGGCAAGTATGATTCCAGCAATATCAAGTTTTTTTCCGGGTGTTCCGGCTTTTTTATCTTTGATTTTTACCAGATCTACAATTCCGAGTATAACTGCTGCTAATGCCGAAGCATATCCGGCAAAAGGAATTATTGAGCAGATTCCGAGAATAAGTGATGCCTTAGACATTCCGCTTGCTTTGCCAAGATTTACATCGTTCATTAGACACTCCCCCTCTTTTGTTTGTAAAGATTTTATTCTTTATGTTATTTTAAAAATATTCCTGCCAGAAATATAAAAACTACCGGCTCAACTGTTTTTAAAAAAAAGAAACAGAGAAACGAATTAAAATCATACTCAACATTAATCTAAACTAAAAATAACTTCTTTTACGATTAAAATTATAGAGAAAAATATAATTAAATACAAAAAATATTTTAATATTATAATTAATTTTTAATAGTTAAAGATGAAATTGATGAGCAGCAATACATAGTCATTTTATTTTTACCTCAAATATTCAATAAAAACAAAATACTTATAAGTTAAGAATTATTAAATGTAAGTATTCATATATCAACAATATAATTTATCTTTTGACCAGCAATTTATTTTCAAGATTAACTTTAGTCAATAATAAAAAACATCAGCTTATGATTTGAAGCACTCGTTTTTCAAATTTTGTGGTCTTTAGATGAGTTTTTTTAAGAAGTTCACCGAAATTGCTTGCATTAAGCGCTCTCCCTGCTTCAATTGTTATGTTTGCACAAGCCATGGCGTCTTCCTTTGCATTATGATGCCTGAAGCTGAAATTAATATTACTTGCAACAGTAGTAAGCTTATAATTTTCCAAACCTTTCCACACTTTTCTGGAGAGGATGACTGTACATGCATAGTTTAATTCAGGGTAATCCAGCTGGTAGACATCAAGCAGCTTTCTAAGCACTTCGGTGTCAAAACTTGCGTTATGGGCCAGTATTGTGTGACCTTCAAGATATTTTTTTATTGTCGGCCAGAGGCGATAAAATTCAGGTTTGTTTTCAACGATTTTCTCAGATATTCCATGAAGCCTTGTATTAAAAGGACTGAATTCTAACTCAGGGGGCCTAATAAGCCATTGCATATTTTTAACAATCTTGCTGTCTTCTATAATTGAAATACCAAGCGAGCATGCACTTGAAAGTTTTGAGTTTGCAGTCTCAAAATCTATTGCCGCCAGCTTTTCTTTCATCAGGACAAAACTCTCTTTTGATTTTTTATGATTACATAAAAACAAACTTAATTTACTTTAATAATTTTATTACTATTTGGCAATAAGATAAATTGTTTATTAAAAAATATCTGACAAGCACGCATATAAAGAATGATTTTTCTCATCCGGTGTCTTTTTAGTCTGCTGCCGGGCTTAACTTTTCCTTATATTGGGACAGGCTGTTTTTTATGAAAAACTTTATATTTATAACCAAACAACAAACAAATTCTTTTGATATTTGTTTTTATTGGTTTAAAAAACTAATTTTATATTATTTTATACCCAGATTTTCTATACGGTCTTAAATTCTAAAAAACATGACACTGAGTTGATTTGCCTGCAGAACATATAAAATATTGGTAATATTATTTTTGTTCCAATTGTTATAAACTAAAAAATTAAGATTCAGCATATAAAACTTTTCTTAAACAGGTTAAAAATGAATAAGAAATCAAATAAATCAGGCAGTTTTAAAAAGTTTGCGGCATATATTTGCGCTATTATGGCTCTCTGCCTTATTTTTAGTTTCGGCTGTTTTTCCAAATCAGATATCGCACAGAAAACTCAGGAAGAGAGCTCAACAACCAATGCAGGCTCTGCCTCCTCAGAGACACCAGCAGGCAAAGATATTGAGGAAAGCCCGTCAGTGGAGAGCACCCCGTCAACTGATGCTCAGATGGCAGAAAATGAGCTGAGGAAAAACTTTGATAAGTTAAAAAATGAGGAAACTGATCCTGCCAAAATTTTAATATTTTTGGAAGAAAACATCTCAGCTGCCAGCAAGCCTCTTGCTGACGAGATTGCTTATTTTAATTTTGATGCAAGTGAAGGTGATTTGGAAAAATTCACCGATAACTATGCTGATCCCGAAATACAGGATGCAATTTACAATGAATTTAATGGTTCTACGGATCTGGAAGAACTAAAGACTTCCCAAAACAGGAAACTTGCAATACTTGCACAGAAGACCATCGACAGAAAATACAGGCTTTTTAACACAGAGGGTTTCATAACGCCTATTCTTGATTACAAAGCTTACAGCGAATACAGGCAGTATCTTTCAAAAGAAATGAACGATTATCTGGATATCATGCAGTCAGAATCAGATAAGCCTTCCATTTCAGATATGGGCATAATAATTACGATGGACGATTTTAAAAGCAGAATTATTGCTTCCTACGCATTTGTTGATAATTATCCGGATTCAGTAAGGAAGCCAAGGGTTGAAGATATGAGAAACGGGAAGCTCTGGATATATTTAGCCGGAATTGACAATACTCCGGTTTTTGATTTTAACGGCGCCATAATACCTGAGAGGCTTAGAGACTTTCAGGATACAGATAAGAAATTCGATGGGACAGCGTTCGGTAAAGCCTTAAAAGAATATCTTGATTTGCTTGCCATTGAAAATTATTCGTACACTCAGAATGTAAAAGATTATCTTGCAACAGTCAGTAGCTACTGATAATTTCCGGTATTATCCTTAAATTAAATAAACTTTTAATAGAGAATTATGATATAATAAAAAAAATTAATTGTTTTTTTTATTGATAATGCTTTAGTTTTAATGTATTAAATGCATGGCCATTGTGGGCCATTTTTTGTTTATTGATTTTAATAATAAGCAGATGTTTATCAAACGTACAGAAGAAAGCGAGGGATATTATGGCTGAAGAAATAGTAATATGCCCTGAGTGCGGAGCGGAAATCATGCTTTCGGATATGGAAGAACACCAGGATATGGAAAAGCTGGAAAAAAAGATGATGAAAGAATTTCAGTATTATTTCATAACAGTGGGTAAGGAAATAAGAAGTTAGTTATATAAAACAGAGCAAAATTATAAAATGAACCCCCTTAAAACACCAGGGGGGTTCATTTTATGTCACGGGGACGCATAGTTTGACATAATATCTATGTCACGGGGACGTATAGTTTGACATAATATCTATGTCACGGGGACGTATAGTTTGACATAATATCTGACAGCGGGATATGGATTTTTATCGCTTGTCATGTAGACATAAAGTTTAAAATATACCAAATTAGTTTTATTTATTTAATCCCAATAAAATTATTTTCAGCTGATTTCTTTAAATAATTTCCATTTTGATTATAATTGTACAAAGAATGTCATTTTAAATTTTAATCCTGTTTTTTGATCTTTGGGTTTTCTATAATGTGCACAAAAAATTCTTATTTTAACTTAAAATAATTTTTTAAAAGTTTTTATAAAAATTATAAATTTGTGTCCGGAGAACGAATGAATAAAAATATCAGGCGAAATATCTTAATTATTTTCCTTGTTTTAATAATTATATTGGTGCCGTCCTTATCCTCATGCGACCTTATTGGGAACATAATTAAAACTGCAGCCGGAAGCATTAAAGCCTCAGATGCAAATGCAGGCGCTTCAGAAGCATCTGTGTCCTCAGAAAACAATAATGATATATCTGATTCTTCTGTGCCTCCAGCATTGGCAGAAGAATCAACTGCTGATGCTGCAGGCAATGAAGCAGAAAATAACAGTGAGGCAGCAATTCCTTCCCAAAATTATAGAATAATTTATTATGAAGTTTCGTCCAGCGAAGAATCCAATCATTTTGAACACAGAGTTGCCAGCATTTATTCAATAAAAATTGACGGAAGCGAAAAGAAAACCGTTTATACCGATCTAGAGGATACTTATGATTTTGGCCCTGTTTTTGGTATTTCACCCGACGGCGAGAAGATAGCATGCATTATAAATGACGGGGCAAGAGGTGTTTATAGCGCCTTATGCGTGCTTAACGTCAACAGTGGGGAGCTAAAAAAGCTGGTTGAGTTTGATTTTTCTGATGAACCGGCCGAAATACCCCTGGCTCTTTATGGAAAGCCTGTGTGGTCATCAGACAGCACCTTGCTGGCTTATGAGTTAATAAGTAATCCTTATACATCAAACTTCAGAGACAGAGGAGTTTTTACTGTAAATACAGAAACAGGCGAGGTTAGAGAAACGGTGCTTGATGCAGGGGGAGCTTCATTGAGATCAACAATGTTTATGGTGCCTGTTTTCTTTTTTGATTATGATGAAAAAATAGCTGCGGCTTTTCATCCGTATTATGCAATAGAGGAAAATGGCAAGGTAATTAATTTTTACTCAGTAAATGAGGGGTTAAATACTTTTAGCGCTGCAGGGGGACAGATAAACCATCTTTTTGATATTTCATCAGTTCCGGAAGGAGCTCCCAGAATGATTGCCAGCATGGATAATTTTAAATATCTGCAGGAATTGGATAAAACTGTTTTTCAGATATTGGGAGATTTTGAAGAAGACGGAGATCTCTGGATAAGCGGACTCTACAGCGCAGACATTCAAAAAATAACAGATAATCCACAACTAAGGGAGCAGCAGCCTGATATTTTTTTCGGTGACGGTGACAATCCATTAATTGCTTATGCGGGCGTAAAAAGATACGGCACAATTTCCAACCAGATCCCCAGCGGGGATATTTATATAATTAATTCAGACGGAACCGGAAATAAAAAATTAACAAATTATAATGTGGGACCTTCCACTCCCATTTTTTCGCCGGGTGGCGCATACATTGCTTATTTAAACTCAGTCTATGATGAAAACTTTGAATATATCACAAGCAGAAAAATAGAAATCGTAAGCGTTGAAGATTCGGAAATTTTTATTGCCGCGACAGAAAATGGATATATTGAGCTTTTAGGATGGACGGATTAAGCAGACTTCCTTTTTACTAATTGCGCTATTTTTTTGATGTGCTTTGGTGTTGAACCGCAGCACGCACCCAGTATGGACGGATTAAATGCAAGATACTTGCTTATATTGTCTGCCATTATTTCAGGAGTTTCGCTATATGATGTTATCCCTTCAGAAAATTTCGGGAGTCCGGCATTAGGCTGGAATATGAGCTTTGCGCCAGGATCAGCTTCCCTCATCTTTTTAACTGTTTCAAGCATTTTATCAGAGCCTACGCTGCAATTAGCTCCTACTGCTGCACAGCCGGCCTCCAAAAGCGTTTTAACTGCATCGGCTGCCTTGTTTCCCATAATGGTAACTCCTGCTTCATTAAATGTAAGAGTACATACTATGGCTATATCCTGCCCGGTATTTTTCACAGCGTCAATGGCTGCAAGTGCTTCGTTTATATCCATCATTGTTTCGATGAGAAAAATATCAACCATTTTCGTTGAAACCAGGATATCTGCCTGGCGGTAAAATGCCTCCACAGCAGCTTTGTAGCTGAGATCGCCAAAAGGCTCAAGAAGTTTCCCTGTTGGTCCAAAATTTCCGGCAATAAAAACAGGTTTCTGGCTGGTTAAGGTGTTTTTATTTAAGCTTTTATAGCTATCCACTGCAATCTTTGCGCAGAACACAGCTTTTTCATTTATGTTTTTAATTTCCTTTAGAAGGCCTTCAGATTCAAGCTTTATTGGGTTTGCGCCAAAAGTACTGGCCTGGATAATATTTGAACCACTTTTAAGATAGCTCAAATGAACTTCAGGAAGTATCTTAAAGGAACTTTCGTCTTTGCTTATAAACAAATCAGGGCTTGTGAAAATTCCCAAGCCCTGCAAAACAGTACCCATGGCGCCATCGCCAATTAATATATTATCTCCTAATATTTTTAAGAAATTATTTTTAGTAACCATAAAATAAAATATTATTTATTTTTTCTTGCCCAACGTGTTTTCTTGAGCATCTTTTTGTGCTTTTTCTTGCGCATTTTCTTGCGTCTTTTTTTAATTACAGAGCTCAACGCTTCTCCTTCTGCTTCCAGGTATAACTGAAATGATATTTCATAAAAAATTCAGTAAATTTTTATTATAATGATTTTTCAAATATAGAAAAGATATTATATAGAAAACTAAATGATGATAACACTTTAAAAAAATAATTCAACTGAAATTAAATAAATTGTGTTTCTATCTACCGTAAAACATCTCAATTTTTTTTAAAGATACTTTTTTTGCGAAACCCGCCATCCATGCTGTGTTATTCTGCTGCATAAAAAAATTGCTCAAAAAAGAAATAAGGCAGTGTGTTTCATAAACGATACAGCCTAAAAAATCAATTATTTATTATACAAAAAAGCTTTAACAAAAAACATAAATTTTTGTGCTGGAAATAAAAATTTATGTTGACTCACAATATATTGTGGTTTATGATAATAACAAACACTATATATACCAATATATAATAATTGTATTTTGTTAAATATCCTTTTATAAATTCAGCAGAATTTCAAATTAGAGTTTTTAAAATAATAAAAAGCGCCACTCTTATCACAATTATTTATTAAAAATAATTCATATTACAAAATAAAAAAAGTTTATTTTATAAAAATTATCTCTGGAGAAAGAAATGGAAGAAATGGAAGAAAATTTGATATTTGAAGAAGAAAACCAGAAGCAAAATAAATCTGGCGGCAAAGATCCAAACAAATCTTATTATCTTAATAAAAAAATTAACCTGACAAAAAATGCAGTAACAGTTCTTGAGAGAAGATATTTAAAGAGGGATGAGCATGGAAACCTTCTTGAAGAGCCGCGAGATATGTTTCGAAGGGTTGCAAAAAATATAGCGTCAGTTGAAAAACAGTATAATATCTCAGAAGCGGAAATGAGGGCAACCGAAAAAAAATTCTTTGATATAATGACAGATTTGGATTTTCTTCCAAATTCTCCAACTCTTATGAATGCGGGAAGAGAACTTCAGCAGCTTGCAGCCTGTTTTGTCCTCCCGGTTGGAGACTCAATGGCTTCAATTTTCGAGGCTTTAAAAGAAACTGCACTTATACAGAAATCCGGAGGAGGGGTAGGATATTCTTTCTCTAATATAAGACCAAAGAACGATGTTGTTCTCTCGACAAAGGGAGTTTCAAGCGGTCCAATTTCATTTATGACTGTATTTAATGCGGCAACTGATACGATCAAGCAGGGAGGGACCAGGAGAGGCGCCAACATGGGTATCTTAAGGGTCGACCATCCGGATATTCTTGATTTTATTACTGCAAAGGAAGACAGCGAAAAATTAAACAATTTCAATATTTCCGTAGGCGTGACAGAAGCTTTCATGAGAGCCGTTGAAAACGACGGGGAATATGACATATTAAATCCGAGAACCAAAGAAACCGTTATGAAATACAAGGCCAGGGAAATATTTGAAAAAATAGTCAACCATGCCTGGAAAAACGGTGACCCCGGCATAATATTTCTTGACAGATTAAACAAGGATAATCCCACTCCCCACATAGGCACAATCGAAAGCACCAATCCATGCGGCGAGCAGCCTTTATTGCCTTATGAAGCTTGCAACCTTGGATCGATTAATCTTTCAAATATGATCAAAGAAGACGATGGGATAAAGTCATTTGATTATGACAAGCTAATGGAGATAACAAGGCTCGCTGTAAGATTTCTGGATGATGTTATTGATGCAGGCAAGTACCCGCTTGAAAAGATTACGGAAATGGTTAAAAGCAACAGAAAGATCGGTCTGGGAGTGATGGGCTTCGCAGACATGCTCTTAATGCTGGAAATACCTTATAACAGCGAACAGGCTTTGGAGATAAGCAAGGACATTATGAGTTTTATAAACGATGTTTCCAAAGAAGAATCAAGGAAGCTTGCAGTCCAAAGAGGGGAGTTCCCCAATTTTAAAGGCAGTGTTTATGATAAGCCGGATGGTGCTAAAATAAGGAATGCAACAACCACCACTATTGCACCAACAGGAACACTAAGCATAATCGCAAGCTGTTCAAGTGGAATTGAGCCGGTATTTGCAATTTCTTTCATTAAGAATGTTATGGATAATGACAAGCTTGTTGAGGTCAATCCTTATTTTGAAGAAGCAGCAAAAAGGGATGGGTTTTATTCCAAAGAGCTCATGGAATTAATAGCTCAGAAGGGAAGCCTGAAAGAAATAAGCATTATTCCCGATAATTACAAGAGGGTTTTTGTTACTGCCCACGACATAGCACCAATCTGGCATGTGAGAATGCAGGCAGCATTCCAGGGATTTGTTGATAATGCGGTTTCCAAAACTGTTAATTTTCCGACTGAGGCAACAGTAAAAGACGTTGAAGAAGTATATATGCTGGCTTACAGGCTTGGCTGCAAAGGCATTACCATCTATAGAGACAAAAGCAGGGAGTCTCAGGTTCTGTCAATTGGTGCAAATGATGTCAAGCCTCAAATAACTCAGTCTGATGTGTTTGATGGGAAAACAGGGGTAAAAAGACTGGCTGGAACGGAAAAAAATGCTGATGGCTCAGTATCTGCAGGTGAAGTGGAAGTTAAAACTGACTCGCAGGGTCCTATAAAACCCCGCTCCAGACCTGAGGTAACCAGTGGCATGACAAAGAAATACCTCATCGGAAGCTGTGGGAAGCTCTATGTGACAGTAAACTCTGATGAAAAGGGAATATGTGAGGTATTTACAAACACAGGAGAAGAAGGCTGTGCGGCCCTCTCAGAAGCATTAAGCAGACTCATAAGTGTTTCTATAAGAGCAGGAATAGACATGACATCAATAACCCACCAGGTTCTTGGAATCAGGTGTATTACCTGTATAGCTGACAGGGATACCCGTGTTCTGTCATGTCCTGATGCAATAGGCAAGGCGCTTGAGTTCGCCCAAAACGGAACAAATAAATTCGATCTGGATTTTGCAAGCGGGCCAAGATCAGTTACGATATGTCCGGAAGATGGCTGCGGAGGGATAATGGAGCCTGAGGGAGGATGCTATGTCTGCAGAGTCTGCGGCTTTTCGAAATGTTCGTAGCCTATGCTGCCTAAGGGAATTGATTTTTAGAAAAATATCTTATTATTGCAGCAATATCAAGTAAAAAGGTTTAAATAATCACAAAACCATGGAAAAAATATTCCATGGTTTTGTTTTAGAATCAGGTATTTATGTGAAAAACTGTTTTAAGATTATTGATATACCATGTAGTTAGAAGTTCTGTTCTCTCTTTCTTGAAATAATGGTATTGATTAATGAAATAAGCAGCACGGGGATTATAGAACATACAATGACGACTCCCCATTGATTCAAATTAAGACCGGATGTTTTAAATACTTTCTGAAGGAACGGGATGTAAATTATTCCGACCTGGAGAATCATTGAAACAATAAAAGACAGATTTAAAAACTTATTGGCAAACAAACCCTTTTTAAAAATACCGGTGTTGCTAAACCTGAAATTAAAAGAATGAAGCAGCTGAGTCAGCACAAGAGTTGTAAATACTGAAGTCTGGAATACTGCTCTGTCTTCAACTAAATGACGAGTATCAAACAATTTAGGCCCCAGGAAATACATTGTGAGTGCCCCGAGAGTCAGGACAAGACCCTGCCACATAACCATCGAAAGATTCGATTTTGCAAGTATGCTTTCCTTATTTTTAACAGCTTTACGGTCCATGATATTTTTGCCAGGAGGATCAATTCCAAGCGCAAGCGCAGGAAATCCGTCTGTAATCAGATTCATCCATAATATCTGCACAGGAATTAGAGGAAGGTACAGATCGTCAGCCGGTATGCCTAGTAATTTAAAAATAAAACTTCCAAAAAGTATCGGGATAAACATAAGAAGAACTTCGGAAATATTGCATGACAGAAGAAAAAGGATGAATTTTTTTAAGTTATCAAATATTACACGGCCTTCCCTTACTGCCTTGATTATTGTGGCAAAATTATCATCAGTTAAAATCATCTTGCTTGCTTCTTTACTGACATCTGTACCGGTTATACCCATGGCAATTCCTATGTCAGCTCTTTTAAGTGAAGGTGCATCATTAATGCCATCGCCGGTCATTGCAACAATATGGCGGTTTTTCTTTAAAGCCTCAACGATGCCTACTTTGTTTGCCGGAGACACTCTGGCAAAAATACTTATATTTTCAATCTCTGTTTCCAGTTCCTCCGGAGTCATCTTGTCAAGTTCAATGCCTTCGATTATTTTTTCACCCGGCCTTAATATCTGGAGCTCTTCACCTATTGCTTTGGCTGTAAGGAAATGATCACCCGTGACCATGATAACTTTTATGTTTGCCTTTCTGCATTTTTCGATTGCTGTAAATACTTCCGGTCTTGGAGGATCTATCATTCCAACCATACCGCAGAAGACAAGATTATGCTCTTCAAGAATTATATTCTTCACTTCAGGAAGTTCTTCAACATATTTAAAGGCAAAAGCCAGGTTTCTTAGTGCGCTTCCGGCCATTACTTCAGTCTGATGCTCAATTTCCTTAATATCTTCTTTGCTTATATCATGAACTTTTTCATTTTTTAAAATAAAAGAGCTTCTTTTTAAGATTTCTTCAGGAGCACCTTTAGTAAATATAATGTAGCCTTTTTTGAAATCAGGGTCCTGTTTTGAGAAAACTGCTTTTTCCTTTATGTAATCAAGTTTCCCCGTAAAACTATCAGGATTAAGTTCATGAATTGTAGTCATCATTTTCCTTACTGAATCAAAAGGCTCTTCGATTCTTCTGGGCATTTTTGATTCACAATAAGGTTTTGTCAGGTTAAATACTCTTCCCATTTCAATAAGAGATGTTTCTGTGGGGTCTCCAAGAAGTTTATGGCCTTTATTATCTATATAATATGCATCATTGCAGAGTATCGCATTTTCAAGAAGTATCATAAGCGCCATATTGTGATTAAAATCATCATAGACTTTTTCAAGAGAATTTGGGATTTGTTTTTCATCAGGCATGGGCGGCTTGTCTTTTTTAAATGCATTAAGCATATTTTCATAACCGGTAATTTCAGCTCCTCCGGCAAATATTTTTCTTACGGTCATTTTGTTTTCAGTTAAAGTACCTGTTTTATCCGTGCATATAACAGTAACTCCTCCAAGTGTCTCAACTGAACTCAGCTTTCTGACTATCGCATTGTTTTTTGCCATTCTCTGCACACCGAGAGCAAGTGAAATAGTTACTATGGCAGGAAGACCCTCTGGTATTGCGGCAACTGCAAGAGCAACAGCTATAAGCAGCATTTCGGCAACCGTATTGCCTTTAAAAATACCTGCGGCAAATACAATAATGCTTATAACTATACAGATAATGCCGATTTTTTTACCGACTGATTTAAGTTCTTTTTGAAGCGGAGTTGTTTCTTCTGCTACCTGTACCATGCTAGCAATTTTCCCTATTTCTGTTTCGGTTCCTGTCTCAACAACTATTGCATGGCATCTTCCTTTTACAATGGTTGTTCCGCTAAAGACAATATTTTTTCTGTCACCAAGTGGAATATTTTCACCGTTTATGACAGTAGAATGTTTTTGAACAGGAACAGATTCACCTGTTAATATGGCCTCATCAGCAAGAAGGTTGACTTCATATATTACTCTGGCATCAGCTGGGACAAGATCGCCCGCAAAAAGCTTGATAACATCACCAGGAACAAGAAGTTTTGAATTAATTTTTTCTTCAGTGCCGTTTCTGATAACCAGCGCAGTGGGTGCGGCAAGCTCTCTTAAAGCCTCCAGAGCTTTTTCCGCCCTGTATTCCTGAACAAAACCAAGAACTGCGTTAATAATAAGGATAATAAGTATAACAATGGAGTCAGTAATCTCTCTTACAATAATTCCTGAAATAAATGCTGCAGCAATAAGTATCCATATCATGAAGTCGTTAAACTGAGAAAGGAAAATCATTATCGGCTTTTTTCTGCCTTTTTCCTTTATTTCATTATATCCGAAGTCTTGAATTCTTTTGTCAGCCTCTATGACACTTAATCCAGCTGACGTACTGGTTCCAAGATCGGAAGCGATCTCTTCGGTTTGTTTTGAATGCCATAACTGCAGGACATCTATTGATCCTTCTACCTCATTACCTGCTTTATTTTCCAATTTTTTCTTATCCATTATCACCAATTTCAATATAATTGTTAACAATTTTACAAAATTCAAGCACTGACAAGAATTACTAAATGATAATCCAGTATTTTTTAAAGGATTAGTGAATATAATGGGAACATTATAATATAAAGAAGCGTCAGGAATCAATATATAAGAAAGCGTGGAGAATTAATATCGTTAATCTATCGCCAGATATTATGGAACATTACCCACTGGTCCAGATTCTCTGAAATGTACTTTTCGAGAACCTTTACAACTTTGGGCATGTTTTTTTCGAGAAGCTCTTCTTTAGGACCTTCCCTCATCAGTTCAACAGGTTCACCGACTATCTGATGATGATGATACGCTCCGTCTCTTATAATGAAACTTGGAACAAGTGGCGCCCCTGAAGCAAGGGCCAGCTGAATTGCCCCTGAAGGAAGGGCAACTTTTTTATTGAAAAAATCATAAGTTTTAGAACTTCCGGTAGGATCCCAGTCGGAAGGAACTGCTACAACTTCATTATTTCTTAAAATTCTAAAAACTCCAAGCATTCTGGTGTTGTTTAAAGTATTTAAGCATTTGCTTTTCCTGTTTTTTTCAAAGTATTTGTCAAGGAACCTGTTTTCCCTGTTAAGGCCTACGCCCCAGATTTTTACTCCCTCTGATCCTATTCTTGATGCACCCCACTCAAAATTGCCTATATGAGCGGTAAAAACAACTGCTCCCTTGCCGTTTTCCAAAGCTTTTTTTATGTTATCTACTCCCTCAATTGATATATTTTTCTTGAACTGTTCAAGAGTGATAATTCCGTTTTTAAAAAAATCAACAACGTTCTTTGCAAATTCATAGTAAATTCTTTTTGATATCTTCGCGACTCTGGGATCACCGGGGTCAAGGCCCAGCACATTTGCAACATTCATTTTTACGCTGCTCACATTTTTACGGGCAAACCACCAGAGACGAGCAAGGTTTTTACCTATAAAAAAGGAAATGGGATAGGGAGTTGAACAGGCTAGAAAAGCCGCAATCATATAGTTTACAAAACTAAAGAAATTATATATTGAATTCAATACTTTTTGTTTTTTGGTTTTCATATGATAATACTCTAAAGAAGCAAGCTAAAGGCACTCCTGAAAAGCAATTTATAAAATTTAATATTGTCTCTTAAATGATGTTAATCGATAAATATAATAGTATA
>CAYNMO010000030.1:0-7927 GCA_964398155.1 uncultured Actinomycetota bacterium
AATAAGAGTTCTGATATGAGCTCCGTCGACATCAGCATCCGTCATTATTATTATTTTGTTATAACGGGCATTTTTTAAATCAAATTCATCCCCAATGCTGGTTCCCATTGCTGTAATCATAAACATTATCTCATCACTGGATAAAATTTTGTGCAGCCTAGCTTTTTCTACATTTAAAATCTTGCCCTTAAGCGGAAGTATGGCCTGAAATCTTCTGTCTCTGGCCTGTTTTGCACTGCCTCCTGCGGAATCTCCCTCAACAAGATAAAGTT
Organism: uncultured Actinomycetota bacterium; assembly: GCA_964398155.1. GTDB lineage: Bacteria > Actinomycetota > Humimicrobiia > Humimicrobiales > Humimicrobiaceae > JAMDDL01. The sequence goes on from CAYNMO010000030.1 coordinate 273, forward strand.
CGCAAAATTCCGGCTCATTCATTGAGCAGTCAGCAAGTTTTCCTGGAAGAGACCCTGATTCAAGTATTGATTTTCTTCTTGTCAGATCCCGGGCTTTTTTAGCCGCACTTCTTGCGTGAGAAGCATCGATGCATTTGGCGATAATGGCTCTGGCAGTATCAGGGTTTTCTTCAAAAAATTCTGCAAGTCTTGTATTTACTGTTGACTCTACAAAACCTTTTATCTCACTGTTTCCCAGTTTTGTCTTGGTCTGGCCTTCAAACTGAGGATCTTGCAGCCTTACGCTTATTATGGCAGTCAGCCCTTCTCTTACGTCTTCTCCCTGCAGATTTTCATCTTTTTCCTTCAGAAAGTTTGAGTTGCGGGCATAATCATTTATTGTCCTGGTTAATGCTCCTTTAAAACCACTTAGGTGAGTTCCGCCCTCGGTGGTATTAATATTATTGGCAAATGAAAATATTGATTCTGCATAACCATCAGTATACTGCATGGCAATTTCAGCTTCCTGTTTGCCATCCTGGTTTTGCATATAAATTACTTTCTTATGTATGACATCTTTTTTTTCACATAAATACTTAATAAAATCTATAAGACCTCCGGAATATTGAAACTCATCTTTGGTCTCCGGTTCGATTCTTCTGTCAATAAAAGTAATTTTAAGCCCTTTGTTTAAGAAAGCCATTTCCTTAAACCTTGTAGACAGAATCTCACTCTTGTAATCAACTTCCTCAAAAATCTCAGCATCAGGCCAGAAGGTAACTGCGGTGCCATGAGAAGTTGTTTCCTCTCCTCTTATTAAATCAGTTACAGGATCGCCTTTACTGTATTCCTGTGTAAATTTATAACCGTCTCTTCTGACTTCTATTATTAATTTTTCTGATAAGGCATTAACGACAGAAATACCTACACCATGAAGACCTCCGGAAACTTTATACCCTTCTCCTCCGAATTTGCCTCCGGCATGAAGCTTGGTCAGCACTATTTCGACAGCAGGCCTGTTATATTTTTCAATATTTTTAACCGGAATACCTCGGCCGTCGTCAACTTCGGTCACTGAATTATCTTTATTTAAAACAATAAGAATATTGCTGCAATGACCCGCCATTGCTTCATCTATGCTGTTGTCTACTACCTCATAAATAAGGTGATGGAGTCCTCTGGTTCCGGTGGAACCGATATACATTCCGGGCCTTTTTCTAACTGCAGCCAAACCTTCGAGTACAGTTATATCTTTGGCATCATAAGTTGATTCTGACAAAAAACACCTGCCTTTTTACAAAATAAAAGAGTAACAAGCTTTTCTTTTTAGATAAGCTAAAAAATTAACTTATTACCCACACAAAATAATAATATTTTATTCAAGCTTTAAAAATAAGCATATGCGTTAAATTCTAGCGATTATTATAACAAACTTTAAGATTAATTTCACTTACTTTTAGAATAAAAATACAATAACAAAGAAGAAACTATTAATTATTCAGACTGCATGTCGGACTTGATTCTAAGCGAACTTACGACATCCTCTTTAAGATATCCATTTATCCTGCTGATGATATCCTGAGACATCAGATTAAGCTCCCCCGCCCATATAGGATTGACTGTAGAAATGTAGAGAATTTTAGCTTTTAATTTTTTGGGCTTTGTATTCTTTGCAATTTCAGTGCCGACAATTTCTTCCCAGTAGTTAAAAATTTTACCGCTGTTAAGCTTTGGTCCGAGTTTTTTATCAGCTATATATTTTTCAATTATATTTGAAATACTGTCAGCGCCAGCCATTGCTTTTCTCCGTAATATCCAGATTACTGGTAACACTTAAGCCAGCCGGCAAGCTGGCTTAAAACCCCTGAACTAAAGTCAGTCTAAACATTAAATTATCTTTCCAAAGACGCATTTTATTATTAACGCCTTAAATAGTTGCATTTACTGTTTTACTTAGAGGCAGCTTAAAATCCATGGGCCAATGTTAGTCTTAACACCAGATTGTCTGTCACAAGAGCATTTTATTATAGACGACATAAATAGCTGCAATTATTGTTTTACTCTGCCGTACCTTCAATGCTTTCAAGCAAAAGCTCGGAAATATCCATTGCTTTTATTTTTGATTTTTCTTTTTTAAGAGCACCTGCTAATGTTCTGACGCACTGCTGGCAGGAAGAAATAACTATGTCTGCACCTGAGTCTATTATTTCCTGAGCTCTTATTTTTGCAATACCGGCTGAAAGCTCCGGACTTGCTGCTTCTAGATTGCCTCCGCCACCGCAGCATTTTGAATCTTCTCTAATGTGTTTTAATTCAATAAATTCAACGCCTGGTATAAGTTTTATAAGCTCTCTTGGTTCATCATAAATACCGGAACTTCTTCCAAGATCGCAGGGATCATGGTATGCGATTTTTTTATTTACTGGTCCTAATTTAAACTTACCTTCGCAGGCAAGTTTATATAAAAACTGAACTTCCTGGAGAACCTTAAAATTAAGTTTGTCTGATAAAACAGGATCTGGATAAGTAAATTTGTCCATTTGCGCTCTGGCCATTTCAGGATAGATATGTTTCCAAACATGAAAGCATGTCGGACAGCTTGAGACAAGGTATTTTGCGCCTCTTTTATTGACACTTTCTATATTGTGCTCTGCAAACTGAATGGCCTCTTCTTTAAATCCTGCTCCGAGAAGCGGAAATCCGCAGCACCATTCATCTTCGCCCATAAGTGCAAAATCAACACCGGCAATTTGAAACAGTCTGACCATTGATCTTGGTATTTTAAAGACTCTCGGAGAAAATGAGGATACGCATCCGACAAAATAAACAACCTCGGCACTCTTTTTTATATATTTGTCATCAGGAATACCTTCAACCTGATTAATCCAGTCGACTCTTGTTTCGTTTGTTTCAAAGGATATATTCTTTCCTTTAAGAAGCATGTTTTTTAGCATTTCAAGATTGGCCGGGTATCTTCCTTCTTCAGTAAGAGCTTCTCTTAATGAAATCCATACATCTTTTAGTCCAAGATTTACAGGACACTCTGTCTCACATCTTCCGCATAATGTACACTGAAAAGCTGCTTTTTCAAGCTCGACAAGATCTTTTTCGGGAAGCTCTCTTTGCCCTGTTATTCTGCCGAGCAGGCTGTATTTATAATCAAGTCTTTTCTTTAAAAGGCTTATTTTTTTTGCCGGACTAATTTCGACATCACTGCTTGCCGCATAAGCGCAGCATAAATCTGTGCATATTCCGCATCTTGTACATCCCTGTATGTCGAGCAATTCACTTATTGTAAATTTCTTTGCATTTATTTTATTTTTAGTCTTTTCCATTTAAAAGCTCCTTAATCTTTAGTCTTTTTTCGAGGCTGTTTACGCTTGCCGCAACTGAACTAAATATTACATGTGACAGCTTGCTAAACGGAATATACAAAAATGAAAGCCATACGGTAGTAAGGTGTATATGCCACCATGCCCTGTTCCAGATATGCCATATCTCCGGTGATGATGAGGGAGATATCGCCTTCATTATAATTGAAAGCAAGTAGCCCATAAACCCAAACTTTGCAATATAATATGGTGTTTCTTCTGCAAGATACCTGCTTGCTTCGGTAAACCAGCCACTTACAAGAATAAACCCGATAAAGCATATTAAAACTACATCAAGCATCTCAAACATCTTTATCTTTTTTTTCTGGACAAACCCTTTTATTAAAGCAAGCAATACACCGATTGTTATCATTGCGTTAAGCCCGTCATTAAAGAGTGCCGTCCATCTGTTATCCATGTCTGCAAGCATGTCTATAACCCAGCTGGTTCCGGGGTGATAACCAAAAGCAGGCAGTATTTCAACAGCAAGCCCTGAAAGGACGGATAGTATAAACAAGAGAAATAATCCCCAGAACATCAGAGTATGTATGAACCATTTAAGCGGTTTTTCTCTTAAAAGTTTAAAATGAAACAGTACGTCAAGAAAAATAGCGAGTACAATAAACCAGAATTTTTTTGAGAAGAAATTTTTAAAAAACTTTCCTATATAGTGCCAGAACTTTCCCCATTTGGAAACTTGTTTCCTATCACCAAATTTATTGATATTTCCTTCAAAGATAGTTGTTGCCTTGAAGATAAGACCGCCTATTAACCCGAATATTATCAGTATGTGTATTATCCAATAATGTATTTGCATGGTTTCCCCTGTTTACTGTCACAAAGCTTGAAATAAATTTTTAAAATAATAGCATATTTGTTTTTGTTTTATAACAATTTTTAAAAATAAAAGTTAAATTTTTAAAAATTTTATCTTTTCTTTAAATAAAAAGAAAGCCGAGACATGCTTAACAGCCTTTAATATCGTTATCACTGACAATAAATTTCTCACAGAACTTTAAATCCAGATCCTTTAGATAGTCAAAATTTGCGGCAGATATAAAAGTCTGAAAGTTGTTTCCGATTAATTTTAACAGCAGATGTTTTCTTTCCAGGTCGAGCTCCGACAGAACATCGTCAAGTAAAAGCATGGGCTTTTCGTCAATGTTTTTTGCAAGAATATCAAGCTCTGCAAGTTTAAGGCATATTGCTGCAATCCTTTGCTGTCCCTGCGAGCCAAAATTTCTTATATCGCATCCGTTTAAAAAAATTGCAATATCATCTCTGTGAGGTCCCACAGTAGTTGTTTTTAATATACAGTCTTTTTTAAAATAATGTCTTAGTTTCTCTCCAAATATGTTCTTTATTGAATCCAGATTTACAATATCGGCATCCACGGATCCACTAATATTGCCTAAAGATTCTGTTTTCTCTTTTGCTAATAAACTGTCTGAAATATTTTTACTGCTGCCGGCAGAATACCTGTCACTCTCTTCATTTTGTGCTTTATTATCTGTTTGTCCTGCAAACCCGCAATCTGCACCTGCAATTTCTTTTTCAGAAGCCTCATTTATGTATACTGAATTTGAAATACCCTTTTCCCAGCTGAAAGCATATGTTAGCTCAGGGTACACGTTTTTAAAAAAGTAAGTCATGTGGCGGGCAAAATCAGCTTTAACCGTATTTAGAAGATCGAGCCTTTTTTTTATTATAAGAGAGCCTGTTTCAACAAGTTTTTCATCCCAGATTTCCAGAGTACTGTTGCTCCCTGATATATCGGCACCGTAAATGCTTTTTATAAGAGTATTTCTCTGATTTAATATCCTCTGGTATTTTAACTTTAAATCATTAAAGTCTTTATCAATTTTTTCAAGAATATCATCAAGATAGTTTCTACGGTAAAAAGGTGATGATTTAATTATTCTTAAATCATCAGGAGAAAAAATAACAGTTGCAAGTTTTGAAATAAAACCGGATTTACTTTTAATAAAAACTTTATTTAATTTTATCTTTACGCTGTTATCACTGTTTAGCTGTATCTCAATAAGCCTGTCTTCGCCCCTGGTTTCAATTACCCCCCTGATAACACAATAATTGCTGCCATGATTTATCAGGTCGGTCTGATTTGCAGATCGGTGGGATTTACCATTTGACAGATAGAAAACAGATTCCAGAAGATTTGTCTTTCCGGCTCCGTTGCTTCCCAGAAAAAGTAACAGCCCACAGTTTAAATCAAGGCTGATATCTGCATAATTCCTGAAATTTTTAAGCTCCAGATGTTTTAAAAACATTTTTATTAAATATTGGCATGCTCGACTACGACTGCTCCAAGACTGTGTTTTCCGTTAAAAAAATTCACGAAAGTTTCGCATTTTAACTTCAGCAGAAAAAATATATTTTTTTTCTCCTCAAAAAGTGCCTCATAATTGCCCTGCCCTTTAGCAATTATTAAATCCGAATCGTCATATTCCTTTCTGAACTCCTCTGAGCAGAGAGGAAGATATGCTGCAGGGAGATTAATTCCAGTGGTTACAATTTTTACAAGTTTGTCCATACCGATCATAACTGCATCATCCATGGTTGAATCATTTAATGCCGGTCCGCCTCTTACTGAATAAGTAATTTTATCAAGAGCATGGCCTCTAAGGACTGTATCGTGTATTATCTCAAGAAAAACCCTGTCAAATACTATTTCACCTGCGTTATCACCTATAAACAGGATTTTTTTCGCATTTAAAATATTATTCTTCAATTGTTCTGCAGTGTCTGTGTTTATATTTAGAAGCAGCGATTTTTCCACAGAATCAATCAGTATATCTTCATTTAGCAGGCTTCCCTGCATTACATCAATTGCATTACCAGCAAGAGCTATTTTTAGCCCGGCTGTAAAAATATCTTCAGAAAGATAGGCATCTGTTTTTAATTTGGGCGCAATTTTTAAACAAATTTCGTTAAAGTCTTTTTTAAATTCTTTATAAGGGTCCCATAATGGATTAATCTTTCTGACATTTTCGGCCATCTCATAATAAAGTGAAAAAACATTTTCATGAGATTCAAAGGAAGAAGCAATATTTAATGTTTCCCTTAACGAGCCTGAAATTACTGACTCATCAACAGTTAATTTTTTGGCAGTAACCAGAGACTGTCTTACCTGGCACGGTATACAGTCGATTGGTATTTTCATATCAAACCTGCTTTCTGTTTATTAGTGGCATCCGCTGCATCCTGAACATGAACCTGAACAGCTTTTCCCGGACGCTGAATCTGAGGACTGAATATCTCCTCCTGAAGAAGAGCTTCCTGATTTAATTGGCGTAAAAACCCTGAGCATATTTATTCCTTTGCATATTTCACACCTTATTTCATCAGAATTATCATTTCTTACATAATATTCAGATATTTTTTGGCAATCTTCACATTTATAATCAACAAACTTCATTTATTTTGCTCCTGCATGTCTAGCAATTTAAAAAAATCAATTTTTAAACATATACTAACTTTCATAAATTTTCAATATAAACCAAAAATCATGCAGGTTAAAACTAAAACAAAATCTTTATAAAGCATTTTGCATAAATATAAAGTTACTTAATGTTAATAAATATTTAAAATATTAACTTAAATAAAATAGATAAAGAATTTTAAAGAAAGTCAAATGATTTTTTTACTGGAAAAATAATTTGACATTTTAAAATATTTAAAAAAAAATAATACTCCGACATTGTTTAAAAAATTAAACATTTATTTCTAATATTATTCTAAATCTAAAATATTTAATAATTTTTATAAAAATATATGAGTGCAAAATTATAAGAAGCGGTGTGATTGAATAATGAAAAATGAGCATGCAAAACATGGTGGAAACATTTGGAGCCTGTCTGGAGATATATCAATTACAGATAGCAGCTTAGTAGATTTCAGCATAAATACTAATCCGCTTGGTTTTCCTGAAGAAATAAATAAAATAATTTTAGACAATATTCCTTATATCAGACATTATCCTGATCCTGAATGCAGGTATTTAAGATATAATATTTCAGAACAACTGGGTATAAACTATAAAAATATTATAGTTGGAAACGGTAGTTCTGAGCTTTTTTACTGCTCCATTAATGCTATAAAACCCTCAAAGATTTTATTACTGGCACCCTCTTTTTCTGAATATGAAAAAGCTTCACATGCTTCAGGTGCTTCAGTTTCCTTTATTGGTTATGAAAGACAGAACAGTGAATTTTTCATAGATATAAAAAAAATACTAAAAAAATTACCACAAACAGATATTCTCATAATAAGTAATCCAAACAATCC
>CAYNMO010000030.1:7937-8283 GCA_964398155.1 uncultured Actinomycetota bacterium
TGAAACTTTAATGTTTATTGTAAAAAAAGCACAGGAAAACAATTGCTATGTTTTTATAGATGAAGCATTCATTGATTTTATGGAAGACAGAAAGAATATTTCTTTAATTAAAAACATCGCAGGAAACAATAATATTATTATTTTCCGTTCTCTTACTAAAATTTTTTCAATTCCGGGATTAAGATTAGGGTATGCTGTTGCAAATGGGAGCCTGATTAATAAAATAAGGACTCATCAGCCAGACTGGCCTGTTAACATATTTGCCCAGTCAGCTGGAGCGGAACTTGTTAAAAATGAAGATTTTATAATAAAAACACTAAAATTCGTAGAGCAGGAAAGACATTTT
>CAYNMO010000030.1:8293-17122 GCA_964398155.1 uncultured Actinomycetota bacterium
GAAATTAAAAGTTTAAAACCTTATAAATCATATGCCAATTTCCTAATTATCGAAATCCTGAAAACCGATTTGAATTCAAAAATTTTAAAATCAAAACTCTTTTCCAAAAACAATATCCTCATAAGAGACTGCAGCAATTTTAGAAATCTTGGAAGCTCTTTTTTTAGAATTGCAGTAAAAACCAGGACTGATAATGAAAAACTAATTTCAGCATTAAGATGCTTATGCTGATAAAAATTTTTATCGTCATTTTATCTTCAATTTTATTTGGGTTTATCCTTGATATTATCTTCGGAGACCCGAGATGGTTCCCTCATCCTGTAAAAGCTATAGGATACCTTGCTTTAAAATTTGAATTATTTTTCAGAAATCATATAAGAAATGAAAAAACAGCAGGAATATTCTTCACAATATCAATCATATCGGTTGCCTTCCTGCTCCCTGTTTCTATAATTTTTATATTAATGCTTATTAATATTTATGCTGCCGGAGCAGTTGCTGCAATTCTTATTTATACTTCAATATCCATAAAGGACTTAAAAATTGAATCAATGAAAGTTTATTATGAGCTAAAAAACAACAACATTGAAAATGCAAGAAAAAATCTTTCGATGATTGTAGGAAGAGATACTAAAAATTTAAACGAAAGAGAAATAATAAGAGCCACAGTTGAAACAATATCCGAAAATCTTGTAGATGGAATCATGTCCCCCATATTTTTTTCTTTTATCGGCTGGGCTCCTCTTGCAATTTCTTTCAAAGCTGTAAACACTCTGGATTCAATGGTTGGATATAAAAATAAAAAATACAGATATTTTGGGACTGCCTCTGCAAAAACTGATGATTTTATGAATTTTATCCCTGCAAGAATTTCATTACTTATAATACCGGCAGCTGCTGCCATGTGCAAAAAAGACTGGAAAAACTCATATAAAATAGCTGTCAGGGACTGGAGAAAAAGTCCGAGTATAAACAGCGGAATTCCCGAGTCGGCGTTTGCCGGTGCTCTGGGTGTAAAACTTGGGGGTAATAATTACTATAATGGGATTATCAGCATGAAACCTGAAATCGGCGATACTATAAGACCGCTTGATAAAGAAGATATTGTTTTAGCCTTAAAACTTGTATATGCTTCATCTCTGATATTTCTGTTTTTCTGCATTTTAATCTTCTCTTTAATCTTTTTATCTTTATATTTTATAGCTAAAAGGTTATGAGTAAATTTTTTATTGTTATGCCTGGACCAAACTGTCTTTAAATTACAAAAAATATTAAAACTTCACTTTATGATATCGTTCTCCATAATTAATATGTTTTATTCCTTTTTGATTTATAGCTATTAGCAGCAGAGATTAAATTAACTGCAACAGGGATATTGCCAATAAAATGAGCATGCAGATATGTGGCAAAAAGATTGCCATCTGCAAACCCGTCGAGTGCAATTTTATTCTTCTCTTCATATTTTGATTTTAAAATATATGGCCTGTATTTATCAGGCAATTCTTCAACTAGAAATGAGTGATGAAACTCATGACCTCTTATTTCCATATCTGAACTGCCAATAATTGTATTAAATCTTGTTTGGGCAAGTTTATACCCAAATCCTCTTAGGCAGTCGCTTAATTTTATATCTGAAGGTATTATTCCAAGCATAGGATATTTTTTATTTTCAGCATCAATAAAATTTCTTGAAAGATATAGAAATCCGCCACATTCTGCATAAATTGGCAGCCCCTGTCTGTAAAGTTTTATAATAGCTTTTTTTAATAATTTATTCTCTGATAATTGTCCGGCAAATATTTCAGGAAAACCTCCCCATAGAATCAATAAATCAATATCTTCATCCAGATGGTTGTCTTTTAAGGGACTAAAAGGTACACATTCTGCCCCAGTCATTTTTAAAATATCAATATTCTGCTTATAAAAAAAATTAAAAGCGTTATCAAAGGAATATGCAATTTTTAATTTATAATCATTGCAAAACCTCATGGCATCAAACGGGAAATAGCTGTTGTCATAATGATAATCCTGAGCTTTATAAGCAATATCGAGTATTTCTTCAATATCAAAATTTTCTTCTGCCTGTCTTATGGCATTATTAATAAAGATCTCCGGATTATTTTTTTCAAAAACTGTCGTAAGACCCAGGTGCCTCTCATTGATTACTAATTTTTCATCATGAAATAGGCAGCCAAGAACTTTTATCCCTGATCTTTTTTTGATGGCCTCTTTTAATAGTTTATAATGTTCTGGTCCTGAGACTTTAGTAAGTATTAAACCGGCTATATTAAGATTTTTATCAAAATTTAAAAACCCTTCAATAACAGCACTTACCGATTCTCCTATTTTTCCGCAATTAACGCATAATATTACTGGTGCATCTAACAATTTTGCCACTTCCGCGGTATTGCAATCTCCCCCGTCAAAAAGTCCCATTACTCCTTCTATAATTGAAATATCCGCATTTGAAGATTTTTCAAAAAAAGTATAACCTGCATTGTTTTTTCCCATTAACCAAAAATCCAGATTATATGCATTTTCATTGGCCACATGCGTCAGATATGCTGTATCTATATAATCCGGTCCTATTTTATAAGGCTGGACTTTTATATTTCTTTTTCTCAATGCTCCGATTAAACCAATGCTTACGGTCGTCTTGCAGCAGCCGCTTGCTATCCCGCCAATTACCAGTCTTGGATACTTATATGCTTTTTTTTCTGCCATAGTTTTTAAATTATAACTATTTTGGAAACATATACAAATTTTTATATCCCGGGTCTGTTTTTTGATAATATTGCCATAAAGGGTTTTCTGACTCAATAATCTCTATAGGATATTGAAATACTTATTATTAATTTGTTGATTTATGATGTAGTTTCAATAAAATAATCCGAACTACTTGATTTTTTTTAGATACACTATTAAAATTTCATAAAGTTTGGAAAATGTTTATTTGAAAACATATGTAAAAAATTTTTAATGTAATTTGTAAAAAGGGAATCCAGTGAAAAACTGGAGCGGTACCGCCACTGTAATTAGGTGTGTATTCTTCATATTTAGCCACTTGCTTTAAAAAGCAGGGAAGGCGAAGAATAAAGTCCTAACAGCCAGGAAACCTTACTTGTTACTTCATTTATTGCTCTCCGGATTAGAGGGTGTAATTTTTTTATTTCTAAGAAGATTATTTAACCCGGAGGCCGTAAGGCTTGCCGGGTTTTATTTTTTGGCGGGTTATTTTTCAATGTTAGTCTTATGTATTTTTGTAAAACTGATTAAAACCTAAAAAAATGCTTTTAATTAAATAAAATATAAATAATTCCCGGAAATAATTCAGTTTTTTTAATAATTTGTTTGTTTAATTCAAGATCACAATTTTTAAATTTTTAATTACTTTGGCATTTTTTAATCGAAAATCAAATAATAAAAGAATCTAATAAAGGGGATAATATGACTAAAAGAAATATTAACAAAAAAACATTAACGTCTGTTTTTTTGGCAGCAATTATTGCTTTATTACTCTCTTCATTTACTTTTTTGGGATGTGCGGTTAATGAGGCACAAAATACACCGGAAACCGGTGCAATTATTAATTCTCCAAAAGCTACAGTATCAGCCGCAGCAGACAGCCAGACTGCCGTGGAACCTTCAACAACTTTGCAGCAGGATCTTCCAATTGAAGCAACAGACGGCATGGGAAATAAAATCACAATTGACAAGCCTGCACAAAAAGTAATAGTATTTGCCCCCGCATTGCTGGAAATATTTTCAGGGCTTGCTTCAATGGATAAAGTTGCTGAGGTTGACAGCTGGAGTGTCGAGAATAATGAGCCTCTGGCTAAAGGATTTAAAGGCGCAGGTGATGCAAACGGGATCAATTTCGAGGTTGTAACCAAAATAAATCCAGATCTTGTTATAGTTGCCGGATCAAATTATTCACAAAACTCAGAAAGTGAATTTGATAAACTTGCCCAGCTGGGATTTACAGTTTATAAGTCTGACTCAGTGAGCATTGAAGGAATTTATTCTGAAATAGAAAACATAGGAAAGTTAATCGGCAAAGAAAAAGAAGCTAAAACATTAAGCAGCAATCTAAAAACACAGGTTGAAGATATATACGGCAAAGTTAAGAATATTCCTGAAAATAGCAAGCCGACAGTTTTTTATATGGTATGGAACGATCCATTAATGAGCGCCGGTAAAAACACTTTTATTGATGAGCTGATTAATAAAGCCGGAGGAATAAATATAGTTGCAAAAGACGGGCTAAGCGACTGGCCAGAATACAGCCTTGAAAAACTTATTTCAAACAATCCTGATATTATAATAGCACCGACTTCTCTTGCCGCAAATCCGGATATAATCTTAAGTGATAAAAAATTTGCGACAATAAACGCTGTAATCAATAAAAAAATATATTCAATGCCTGATAATTTGATATCAAGACCAAACCAGAATGTCATAAAGGGGCTCATAATGATGTCCGAGGCAATACATCCTGAAATATTTGGTGAATTTAAAGTCATTAAATAAATATAAGCAAAATAATGCAAAAAATGCATTGGAATAATTTTCCTGATGGTAGTATAGCTCACCCCGATAATTTACAAAAAGTTATCGGGGTGTATATGGACTTCCTGTTTTTAGATTTGAGGGCTTGCTCTATTTTACCGTAACACTTATTTTAAAAGTCTTTGCCGGCTCTACTCCTGTTTCCCAGGATCTCTGATACTCCATAACAAGATCCGTCTCCCCTTTTTTAAGAGCTTTGAAGTTAAAAAGCGCATAACCACCGCTTCCCGCTATTTCTTTATCCGTTGAATCCGGATTATATTGGGGAGCTTCCATGGCAAGTATTTCGAAGTTTGTATCTTTGGCAGGATTCCAGCTATACCCTGTGGTGGCATTTGCCTCCAGTCTGATTTGAAAAGTATCATTAACTTTCAAACTGATGGCGGCGCCGTTATCTTTATCGCCATAAACTTTGCTGTCTGCTTGCACTTTGCTTCCTGAAGAACAGCCTGCTGATCCCGCCATAAGAATCAGTCCCATTGCCCCTAAAGCTATTACAGAAAGAATTGTCCCTTTTAATTTTTTGAGCATTTCTCTCCTCTTTTTAGTATATTTTTATTGATATTTATATTATTAATATACCACTATTATGATTTAATTAATTAAATTTAATTAATCTGGCCTGAGTGAATTATTTACTGAGAATTAAATACCAGATTCTTGGCACATTAACTCTTTTGACAGCTTGTCTGCTTTTAATTCATTGGCTTCAGGCAAATAGCTCAGTCCTTAATAAATTATTTGCCGCGAATCAGGCTTATAATTTTCATAAGTTTGATTATTATTGCAATTTTTTAGGGGAACTGGTTTTCATAATATCACTCGATGCAAGTGTTTTATATGGGAAGAATTGGAATTGTTGCTGCATTTTTAGATAATGAAACAAATATGGTTGGGACTATGACCATCAGCAGAGTCATAATGACACAAACAGCAATAATAACTAGATAAACGACGGGTATTTTTAACTGAAAGGCAACCGCAGCAGCCAAATCCTGTTTTTTTGCAAAATACATCTGCCTTACAATAGACATATAGTAATAAAGTGAGACAACACTGGTAAGAACACCCAGCACAACAAGCCAGATATAGTTTGAATTTACGCCAGACTGAAAAACAAAAAGTTTACCGATAAAACCTGCAAAAGGAGGCAGACCTGTCATTGAGACAAGAAATATAGTCATGGATATTGCCAAAAATGGTTTTAAATGGCCAAGCATTGCAAATGCGCTTATCTCTGGGGAGTCTCTTTCGGTCTCAACAATCATGGCTATGGCAAATGCTCCGATATTCATCAGGATATAGGCCATAATATAAATCAGGATTGGCCATTGCGCCTCTGTCCCTGAAGCAGTAAAACCAATTAATATATACCCCGCGTGCGAAATGCTTGAATAAGCCATAAGCCTTTTGAAATTCTTTTGAGGAAGTGCACTTATGTTTCCAACCAGCATGCTTAAAACTGAAAAACCTGCCAGAACAGGTACTATCCATTTTGACGCTCCATAGTTGTTAAAACCGACATAAAGAAATCTCATAAGCCCCGCAAAAGCAGCAATTTTTACCAGGGAAGTTATTGTCAGCGTAACAATGGTTGGAGACCCCTCGTATGTATCAGGAGCCCAGAAATGAAACGGCACTGCAGCTATTTTAAAAGCAAATCCGGCCAGCGACATTGCCACGCCAGTTATTAGCATAGGATTACCCATAACACCGGTTGTCCTGTTAAAAGCCTCTGAAATGGCATATAGATTGATTTCTTTGGTAACTCCAAATACAAGTGAAAATCCATAAACCATTATTGCAGAAGCAAGAACACCCAGAAGAAAATATTTAAGTGATGCTTCAACTGATTTTTTGCTGGTTTTTTCAAATCCTGCAAGAACGTATGCAGGCATGCTTACAAGCTCTATTGAAATAAACAGCATTATAAGATCATTTGCGGTGCTGACAAGCATTGTTCCAATGGTAATTAACATGATAAGAAAGTAATACTCGCTTACATGATTTTTAATTCTTTCTGTTTTGCTTATCTGGTAGGGCGAGAGAAGAATTATTATTATTGCAACTATGAGTGCAAATATTTTAAAGAATATTGAAAATCCCTCTATACTGTAGGAAAAGTTAAAAAATAATCCGAGCCTTCCCATATTAAACCATAAGACTGATCCGGCTGATGCAAAAAGTCCGAGTGCCGCAATAGGAGCTGCTGCTTTTTCAAACTTTTTGCCGATAAAAACACCGGCCATCAGAATAAGGAAAGCAAAAAAAGCTGCTATTATTTCAGGTATCAGTGATAATATATCAATATTCATATTTAACTTTACGTACCTTTCTGCAGGTAATAATGCTGAAATTTATTATCAGCTTTATTTTTTTATTATTTTAACTTTTACTCCTACATACCGGCAAGCTTTGAAACTGAATTTGAAATAACATTAATAATGCCGGATGGATAAACACCTATATATATTATAATTATTATTAGTGGTGCAACAGTAATGACATCTATAACGCTGACTTTCCTGAATTCCATAACATGGCCTTTGTATTCGCCAAATATAACTCTCTGAAGCATCCACAAAAGATAAGCAGCGCCAAGCACTATTCCCAAAACAGCCACATATACCATTACCTGGGAAAAAATTGTATTGTTTTTAAAAGTACCAAACAAAATCATAAATTCTCCCCAGAAACCTGAAAGGCCAGGCAGGCCAAGAGACGCAAAAGAAGCGAATGCAAGCATTCCTGCAAAGAAAGGCATCTTGTTGGCCAGACCCCCAAGCTCAGATATCTCTCTTGTGTGTGTTCTGTCATAAATCATTCCAATTACAAGAAAAAGCATGCCGGTTATGCATCCATGATTAAACATCTGCAAAACAGCTCCGGTAACAGCTGTTGGGTTTAAGGATGCAATGCCAAGCATTACAAAACCCATATGCGATACTGAAGAAAACGCAATCAGTCTCTTTACGTCTTTTTGGACAAGACAAGCCAGTGCCCCATATATTATGCCAATAATTGCAAGTATTGAAATTGCAGGTGCCCAGCTTTTTGACGCATATGGCAGGATAGGTATACCTATCCTGATAAACCCATAGGCACCCATCTTAAGCAAAATACCGGCAAGCAGCACAGACCCGGCCGTAGGCGCTTCAGTATGAGCATCCGGAAGCCAGGTGTGGAGCGGAAACATTGGCACCTTAATGGCAAAACCCATAAACATTAACAGAAATATCCAGTTCTGCGCATTGGGGGCAATATTGTTTTTTGCAAGCTCAAGCATGTCAAATGAGTTTATGCCTGATCTGTAAAATATGATAAGAATACCTACAAGCATTAATACGCTTCCAAACAAAGTATATATAAAGAATTTTATGGAAGCATACATCCTCCTTGAACTCCCCCATATACCAATAAGGAAAAACATCGGCAGGAGTACCAGCTCCCAAAATACATAAAATAAAATAAAATCGATTGAGACAAAAACACCGATCATTCCCGTCTGAAGGAGAAGAAGGAGCGCAAAAAAAGCCTTTGGCCTGGTGTCTGTATTCCATGATACAAGGACTCCAAGCACAGAGAGAATGCAGGTCAAAAAAACAATTGGAAGGCTTATGCCGTCTATCCCAAGGCTGTAATAAATATTCACACCTTTTATCCAGTTATATTTTTCGACAAACTGCATGCCGCCGTTTGTTTTATCAAATACACACCAGATATAAAAAGCTATTGCCACTGTAAATAATGTAAATACCAGTGCGACTATTTTTGCCTTTGAGGCAGCTGACCTTGGCAGAAGCATAATTATTATTAAGCCCAATACTGGTAAAAATATCAAAATAGATAATATATTAAAACTCATTAACCGCCTCCGTTCTTAAAGTCATATAAAACTTTCCCTTCCTAAAAAATATATATTAAAAAAATTCTTTTTATTTTATAAAAATTATACTTACCAAGAGGCTGATAACAAAAACTGCCACTGCGCCAAACATAACCGAAAGATAGGTGGAAGTATCTCCGGTCTGAAGCTTCCTTAATTTACTGCCGCTTAGAGTTGCTGCGTCGGCGATCCTGTTAACTGCGCCGTCCACTGCTCTGGTGTCAAAAACATCAACGAGTTTTGAAAAAACAACAGTAAACTTCCCGGTCAGATTTACAAAACCATCTATAACCACTTTATCGACAATATTGACAAATCCTGCGAGCTTAAGTAACGGTCTGATGAAAATAAAACTGTATATTTCATCTATATAA
>CAYNMO010000031.1:0-4052 GCA_964398155.1 uncultured Actinomycetota bacterium
CTTACTGCAGGTGGGTTTACTGACATTAGTTTTAAATTAAGAAAAGGTGAAATTCTTGGCATATTCGGCCTCTTAGGTTCCGGAAGGACCTCGCTTGTAAAGGCATTGTTTGGAGCAAACAAAGTAAAAAGCGGAGAGATATTAATTAATGGGAAAAAAGTAGATATTAAAAGTCCAAAGATGGCAAGAGATGTAAAAATTGGGCTAGTTCCTCTTGATAGAAAAGTTGAGGGTCTTGCTCTTCGTTTGGGTGTCAAAGAAAATATTACACTGGCAAATATTGATGACCTGGGAAAAGGTTTTCTAATAAATAAACAGCTTGAAAATAAAAAGGCGAAAATGTGGGTTGAAGAAATGGGGATAAAAACACCATCCATTAACCAGGAAGTTAACAGTCTTTCAGGCGGGAATCAGCAGAAAGTAGTTCTTGCTAAATGGCTTGAAAGTGGTACAAAAATAATAATATTAAATGAGCCGACAAGAGGGATAGATGTTGGAGCAAAAATTGAAATATATAAACTGATGCAGAATTTATGTGAAAAAGGTTCAGCAGTCATTATGATTAGTTCTGAGCTTCCAGAAATTCTTTCTATCGCTGACAGGATTTTAGTCATGAGCAAAGGAAAGATAACGGCGGAATATTCAAGAGAAGAAGCTTCAGAAGAAAATTTATTGCAATCTGCATGTATTTAATTATTTTAAATAGGAGGAACTAATGCCCGAAATAAAAGCTTCTTCATTAGAGCCGGGGAAAAAGGCTAAGCTCAGCAACACAGGAATTTTGTTTATAGTTCTTGCGGTCTTGTTTGTTATATTTTCTTATTTTGGCCGGCCATTTTTCTTTTCTGCTTTAAACTTAATACCTATGCTTAACAATCTTTCATTTATAGGGATAATTGCAGCGGTACTGACAATGGTTATGGTCACTGGTGAACTTGATTTTTCAATAGGTGGAAATATTGGCCTTACGGCCTGCCTTGTTGCGCTCTTATTAGCAAAAGGACTTCCGGGCTGGCTTGTTGTCATTATAGCATTATGCGGTGGCGCTGTTATGGGTGCATTTAACGGATTTTTAGTAACAGCACTTGGTGTAAATTCAATGATAGTTACAATAGGAACCATGTTTATATGGAGAGGTATTGGCTATACATTGACAAATGGAGAGTCAATTCTTGCAATGAATCCTGTTATTGATTACATAGGGAGAGGATTTATATTTAAGGTTATTCCATTTCCAATTGTGATATTTATTATTATTTTCGGTTTGACTTATGTAGTAATGAATCTTTCCAAATGGGGTAGGAGAATATATGCTATCGGAACAAACCCGATGGCTTCATATCTTTCAGGAATAAATGTAAGAAAAGTTAAATTTATAAGCTTCCTGTTTTGTGGAATTACTGCTTCTTTAGGTGGACTGATACTTACTTCCCTTTCGGCAGTAGGTATGCCGCAGCATGGGCAGGGGCTTGAACTTGTAATTATTTCAGGAATAGTATTAGGAGGTACCGCGCTTGGTGGCGGCAAAGGACAGATTCTTGGTACACTGGCAGGCACACTGATTTTAAGTGTTCTGTATAATTTTCTAACTATAATGAATATATACTACTTTTATATCCAGATTGTTCAGGGTGCTGTTCTGGTAATGATAGTTGCTACTTATGAAATACGACAGTCAAGAGCAATAAAAAGGGTATAGCAATTATGGTTTTAAAGTTTTATTCAATAATCATTTTATAGTTTTGGAGGTTACATGGCAAAACCAGAAAAACAATATTCGGGGTTTAAAAATTTTTTAAGAACCCCTACACCTACTTTAATTGGTCTTTATATTGTAATGATAATAATATTTACAATTGCTGATAAAAATTTTTTAACAATCCAGAATTTCAGGGGAATTTTTAACAATTTTGCAGTTTTTGGAATATTAGCTTCAGGAATCATGATTGTTATGTTGGCTGGAGGATTTGATCTTTCCATAGGTTCAATATCCGGACTTGTAGGGATAGTAAGTGCAGTTTTAATGATGGAAAAAATAGCTGTACCTACTCCCTGGATTTTCGTAATTGCGATAACTTTAGGGTGCACTGTCGGATTGATTAATGGTCTTATCATAACAAAGATAGGAATAAATCCTATTATTACTACCTTGGGTACCCTTGCAGTCTTCAGGGGGATATGCTATTTTTGGGCTAATCTTAACCCGAGAGTTTATAATGTGTTCATAGAGAGTCTTGGTAGAAAGTTTATAGCTGGCGTCGTTCCATATACTACTATTTATATTATAGTTTTCTTTGTAATCCTTTCACTTATTCTGAAATTTACAAGATTTGGGAGAAATTTATACACTATTGGCGGAAATGAAACTCTTGCAAGGCTTGCAGGTATTCCAGTCGACAGAATTAAGATAATAACTTACGTTATATCCGGATTTTTCAGTTCAATTGCAGGGCTTCTTTTAATTTCACAACTGGGTTCAGGGAGGCCTGAATATGGGGCAGGCGCTGAGCTTGAAGTATTAACCATTGTAGTTCTTGGCGGAGTTGCAGTCGGAGGAGGCAAGGGTAATTTATTGGGAGTATTTGTAGCACTTCTTATTATAGGATCCATTGCAAATGGGATGGTAATGCTTGATGTTCCCATATATTTAAGACAGGTAGTTAAAGGTGTACTGCTGGTTCTTGTAATTTCAATTGACGCATTAAGAAACAGACGTAATTTACAGCTATACTAGCAGCAGAAATAAATAAAATAGATATCAAAAAGGCAAAGAAATTAAAATTATTTTAATTATCTATGCTATATTGACAGATAATTTGATTTTCAGTTAAGTATTTTTTGAATTTATTTTTTAATTTTCTCAAACCGGTCATTTAGGCTAATTACTAAATGAAAAGCTGATTAAATTTAATTGGTTTTGCCTAAGAATTAATTTTTTAAATTAAAAATTTGTAAATATATTATTTGTTTTGCCAGGAAAATAAATTTTTAAATTATAAATGAAACCTCTTAAAGGAGAATTAATGGCTTTGAAAAATTATCTTGTTTTTGATTTTGGTGCAAGCAGCGGAAGAGCCATTGTCGCACAATTTGACGGCAGCAAATTTAAACTTGAAGAAACACACAGGTTTGAAAACAGACCGGTATTTGCTGCTGGAACTTTGTACTGGGATATTTTAAGACTGTATGCTGATCTCAAGACAGGAATTCTGGCTTCGGTAAAACTTTTTAAAAATATTGAATCACTCGGTATTGACACATGGGGGGTCGATTTTGGTCTGCTGGATAAAAACGGTAAAATTATATCAAATCCTCATCATTACAGGGATGATGGCCGGGCCAAAGCAGCAGAAGCTTTCAGCAAAGTTTTCCCTACAGAAAAGCTGTTCGAATTAACCGGTGGTCTTATACTGAGCATAATGTCTGTTTATCATCTCTATAATTTAAAAATCAATAAAGCCATTGAACTTCCTAATGCAGATAAATTTTTAATGATGCCGGATTTGTTTAATTATTTTCTTACCGGGAATATTTTCAATGAATTTACAGACGCCACAACCACCATACTATATGACCAGAAAAATAAAAAATGGTCCGATTCTATTCTAAACAAACTGGGGGTTTCAGAAGATATCTTTCCTGAAATTATTCAGCCCGGAAGCAAAGTCGGAGACCTTCAGAAATCAGTGCTAGATGAGCTTGAAATATCAAACATTCCCGTAATAGCGCCCGCTTCACATGATTCCGCTTCGGCAGAAACAGGGATTCCATTAGTTGATTCAAAGAAAAACTGGGCTTTTGTAAGTATGGGTACATGGCTTGTTCAGGGTGTTGAAACTTCAGAACCAATTATAACTCCCGAAGCTTTCAGTGCAGGATATGGAAATGAAGGAGGATGTGAAGGCAGGAATTTGTTTGTAAAAAATATAAACGGATTATGGATAATTCAGCAGTGCATGGCAAAGTGGAGAAAAGACAAAGGTGAAAATATCGCCTGGCCGGAAATTGACCTTATATATCCTCTGGCAAAACCTTTTGGTTCGATGATAAAC
>CAYNMO010000031.1:4062-10792 GCA_964398155.1 uncultured Actinomycetota bacterium
AGACATGTCAAAAGTCATTGCCGGATATTGCAAGGACAGAGGACAAAATATCCCGACAGGTATTGGTGAAGTCTCAAGATGTTTTTACGAAAGCCTTGTTTTTAAAATCAGATTTAATGTTGAGCTGACAGAGAAATTAATCGGTAAGAAAATAGAACTTATGCAGCTGGTTGGCGGAGGAACAAACAATAAGCTTATTTGTCAGTGGATTTCAGATGCACTCGGTATTCCGGTAGCAGCCGGACCAACTGAAACTACTGCGGTAGGTAACCTCATCATGCAGATGAAAGCCAATGGAGAAATCAAAGATGTTAACGAGGGAAGAACAATATGCGCCAATTCATCAAACGTGCTCCTCTATGAACCAAAAGACAAATCTCCATGGGATGACGCATATGAAAAATATTTAAAAATTTTATAGAGCTTTTTAATTTATAAATTAATTGTTTGCCAAAAAAAAATAAGATTAATCGGTAATTTTGCATTATTTTCACATTATGCAGAATTATAATTAATAAAAAAGAAGTTTTATTTAATAAAAATATTTTATTAAAATTTATCAGACAGAAAGGTAATTTAAATGAAATTAAAAATTGAGGCTCATCTTTGGTGTTTAGGTACTTATGGAGAAAGATATGTTCCCGGCGGATATTTTGAAGAGCTTTCCGTTGACGCGCAACTGGAGATAATGTCAAAAATAAAAGGACTGACGGGACTGTTTACGTTTTATCCTCTTGCCCCTCTTCCAAATGATCCTGACAAGCTTGTAAAAAAAATAGGTAACTACGGATTAAAGGTTTCCAATGTGGCAATTGAAAGTTTTGCTGACAGGAGATGGAAACATGGAGCATACTGCACTAATGAAGAAAAAATCAGAAAAGAAGCCATTAAGCTTTCAAAAGATGCAATTGATTTTGCCAAAGCAGTTAATGCAGACAGTGTTCTGCTGTGGCCGGCTCATGATGGATATGACTATGTTTTCCAAGTCAATTATGTCGATGGCTGGAAGAGGCTTGTTGAGTCTGTCCGCGAGATAGGAGAATATGCAAAAGACATGAAAATAGCTGTCGAGGCCAAAAGCAAAGATCCCAGACAAAAACAATATATAAGCGATACCGGTAAATCAATGGCTTTTATAAATGAAGTTAATTTAAAAAATGTCGGTGCTGCGCTGGACATCGGACATGCGCTAATGGCAGGAGAAGGTATTGCCGAATCACTTGCGCTGCTTGATTACTGGGGTAAATTAAATCAGATTCACATAAATGAGAATTATAAAGATGCTGACCCGGATATGATTTTTGGAACAATTAATTTCTGGGAAATTATAGAGTTTTATTACTATCTGAACAAGACAAATTATAATGGCTGGTGTTCAATAGATATTATAACCCCTCGTGATGACAGGGCAAAATCACTTGCTCTGGGTATTAAGCTGATGCTTAAGTATCAGAAAATAACAGAAAAACTTTTAAAACACGAAAAAGAAATTGATGCAAATCTTAATGGCTACCATTTTGTTGACAATATTGACATTATCTCAGATCTGATCTTTTAAATTCCAAAAACAGATCAAAGCGAAACCGTGCATGTTGTAATATTCTTTAACAGAAAGCAGGCAGAAAATGGAAAAAGAAGCATATTTTTATAGTGGCGGAGTCAGGCTGTATGGTGTTTTTACCATTCCCGAATTCTTTCTGGACAAGAGCAGGAAAGCGCCTGTAGTTATTATGTCTCATGGTTACGGAGCCAGTGCAGATGAATTTGGAGATTTTAAATTCCTTGCACAAAAACTTCAGGAAGCAGGTATGGCAAGCTTCAGATTTAACAACAGGGGATGTGGAAAATCTGATTATCCATTAGGAAGAATGCTTTGCTCAACAGAGTGGAAAGATGATTTAATTTCTGCAGTTTATTTTGTTTCTTCGTTTCCCGGAATTGATGGCAGCAAAATAGGTCTTTTTGGTGAAAGCATGGGAGGAGCAAATGTTATTCACGCCGGGGCGCTGGAAAATATTTCAAAATGCATAGTTTCTTTATCAGCTATTTCTGATGGCTATAATTTTATTAAAGGAAACTGGATAAGAAATAAAAGCGAAGCCCAGTTTGAAGAATTTTTAAAAGTAATTAATGAAGACCAAAAAAGAGAAGCAGTTTACGGCAAATCCAATTTAATAAAAATGTCAGAGGTGACTGCTTACCCGGCAAGATATCTGGATTTGATTGAGACACTGCACAGCACTGTTGAAGGCAATGAATTTACTTATTATGTGGAAATGGCATCAGTCGCCTCTATTTTCCAATTAAAACCAATTGAATTTGTCAGTAAAATTTCCCCAAAACCATTACTGCTTATGGCAGGTGCAAAAGACAAAGCCGTTCTCTGGGAGGAAAATTCAAAACTTCTATTCGAAAAAGCAAAAGAGATAAAAGAGTTTAAATTATTTGAAAATGGAGATCATGGCCTTCTGGCAGAGCCCACCAAAACAGAAGCAGTCAGAATGATCATAGACTGGTTCAAGAAGTACCTGTAATTAGAATTTATTTTTTATTTTGATATTTGTGTATTAAAAATTAAAAAAAATAAAGATAAAAAATATAAAATCAATAATTTTATATTCAGTTGAAAGTTTTTAAATGGATTATATTAGTCAAGACGACATAAAAATATTGGTGACATATAGATCATTTGCAATTTAAGGGAGAATAAAATGCAAAAAGGTTTTACCAGAAACTTTGAACCTTTAAGAATATTAAGAGAAAACCAGATTGAACAGATTCATAAAACGTCTCTAGATATACTAAAGGTAATCGGATTTAAATTTGAATCAGATAAAGCATTAAAGATTCTTGAAGAAAACGGATGTGAAGTTGATTATAATACTAAAATTGCAAAAATTCCTTCAAATCTTGTCGAAGAATGCATCAGAAAGACACCATCAAGCTTTGTTCTAAAAGCAAGGGATCCTAAATTAAATATTTCTGTAGGAGGAAATACAATATATTTTATGAATTCTGCGGGTGCAAGATATGCTGATATAGATACCGGAGAAGTTAGCTTACCTACTCTTGAGCAGAATAATATAGGAGTGCTTGTTTCAGATTCATTAAGTTCGGTTCATGTTTTTCCATCATACACACCATATTTTGAAATTATGGGGGTGCCCCCGGTAATGTCCTGTCCTGTAAGCTGTGCATCAAGGCATCGGTTTTCAAGTAAGCCATCCAGAGGCGCACAACCTTCTTATTCCTATATATGGGAAACAAAAATAGCACAGGCAGTCGGAGCCCAGCTTTTTGGTTGTGTTGAGGGCGCAGCTCCTCTTTCTTTGAGCGAAGATGCAATTGAGGCTGCATATGTTTATTTAAATGCAGACTTTCCGATATATATAGCATCAGGCTCTATAATGGGAGGATCTCATCCTGTTACTATTGCCGGGGCAAGTGCAAGCCATAATGCTGAGCTTCTTGCAATAATTGTACTCCTCCAGTGCATCAGACCAGGGTGTGGAGTAATTGCAAATAATGCGTCTTTTTCCATGAATATGCGATCCGGAGACATAAGTTTTGGCACAGCTGCAAATGCACTGCACCAGATGGCTTATAACCAAATATGGCACGATTTATATAAGATCCCGGTCAACAACTCAGGTTCAGGATTTTCAAATTCCAAATTTATTGATTATCAGCTTGGTGCAGAAAAATTACCACTTGCAATGTGCTCTGCATTATCAGGCGCAAACATGATTTTGCTTCATGGAGGGGTAACTGCTGAACTTGCATATAATCCTATTTTGGCAATAATTGATGATGATGTTGCAAATACAATCGGAAAAATTGTAGAAAGTTTTGATGTTAATGATGCTACGATAGGTCTGGATACCATTTTGGAAGTTGGAGTAAGTACCGGAACATTTCTTACTACAAAACAAACCAGGACTTACTGGAAATCTGAAGATTATCAGACGCAAGTGTTTGACAAGCTTTCATATAAAGAATGGACTGAAGGAGGGAAAAAGACAGTAATTGATAAAGCAAAAGAGAGATATGATGAGATTATATCTACGCACAAACCTCTGCCATTAACTCAAGGGCAGGATGAATCAATATCTGAGATATTGAATGAGGCTGAAAAATTTTATAAAAAGAAAGGCTTGATATAATATTTATAAATTTTTAATAATAAAGAAATAAATAAAATAAAACTTGAAGGAGGTTGGATATGAAGTTAAATGTCAGTTCGCATCTATGGGTTCTGGGTTCTTTTGGTGAAAGATATGTTCCTGGAGGATATTTTGAAGATATGAAATTGGAAGAAAAATTAGAGGAAATGTCCAAAATAGAAGGATATGATGGAATATTAATATTTTATCCTACTCCTCCATTGCCAAATGATCCAGATAAGGTAGTTAAACTTCTTGGAAATTATGGCTTAAGGGTAGCCAATATGGCTGTAGAGAATTTTACTGATAGAAAATGGAAAAATGGCGCGCTTTGTACTAATGAGAAAAACATAAGGGAAGAAAATAAAAAACTTTGTAAGGAGGCTATGGATTTCGCCGCTGAAATTCCGGGGGCTTCTCTTAGAATATGGCCGGCACATGATGGTTTTGACTACCCTTTTCAGGTTAATTATGAGGATGGCTGGAAATATCTGGTGGAAAGCTACAGAGAGATTTGTTCATATAACCCAAAGGTTAAAGTTTCTATAGAATATAAACAGAAAGATCCGCGCCAAAGGCAGTATATAAGCAATATTGGCAGAATGATGATGTTGTTTGCGGATGTTGATATGGATAATTTTACGGGTGCTTTAGATTCCGGCCATGCACTTATGAGTCAGGAAAGCCTTGCAGAAGACGTTGTAATACTAGCCACACATGGCAAATTAAACGAAGTACATCTTAATGAAAATTACAGGGATTCAGATCCCGACTTAATATTTGGAACCGTAGCATTCTGGGAAAATTTAGAAATGTATTATTACCTGAATAAATATAATTATTCCGGATGGCATGAGATTGATATTATTGCTCCAAGAGATGACAGGATGAAAGCTTTAAAACTTGCCGTCAAAATGACTCTTAAATATAATGAAATGGCTGAAAGGCTTATAAAAAATAAAGAAAAGATTGAGAGCAATCTTTACGGATATCATTTCTGCGATAATATGGATTTAATCATGGACTTACTATTAAAATAAAATTATTAGTTTTTTAATGCTCTGCATAAAAAAAAGAAATAAGGGAAAGGTATATATTTTTGAAATCATTTGAGAGAGTCAACATGTCTCTTAATTTTTTGGAACCTGACAAAGTTCCAATTGATATGGGTGGAACTCAAACCGGGATACATGTAACAGCATATAAAAATTTACTAAGATATTTGGGTTTGGATGATGAAATTAAGATAATCGACATTAACCAGCAATTGGCCAAGCCATCAGAAGAAGTTTTAAAATTCTTAAATATTGATACAAGATATGTAATACCTTTTCAAAATATTGAATTGAAAGAGGTCAAACCAGGATATATCGGATATAAAGACATCTGGGGTGTAACAAGAGGTGATAAGAAAGATAAAAAAGAGATACTATATTTTGATATAATTGAAAACCCTTTAGCATCTGCAAAAGTTAATGATCTCGATTATTATGACTGGCCAAACCCTAACGACGATAAACTGTTTGAATATACAAAAAACGAGGCAAAAAAAATAAAAGAAATTTCTGATTATGCAGTAGTTTCAAAAACCATCGGTGTTATATTTGAAGCCTGCTGGAAAATGAGAGGAATGGAAAATTTCCTGATGGATCTTTTAACAGACAGACCTTTTGCTGAAAAAATGCTTGATATAATGACACAATACCAGGTTGATTATTGCGAAGGTTATTTAAAAGCAGCTGGAAAATACCTGGATGTAATATTTACAGGTGATGACTTAGGAATGCAAAATGGTTCCATTATTTCCCCAAAAATATATAGAGAGCTTATAAAACCAAGACAGAAAATTGTTTTTGACAAGATTCATAGCCTGACAGAAGCAAAAATATGTTACCACACCTGTGGTTCTGTTTTGGATTTTATAGATGACTTTATAGAGATTGGAATAGATTTCTTAAATCCAGTTCAGACATCAGCCTTAAATATGGAACCTGATATTTTAAAGTCAAGATTTAAAAATAGGATAGGTTTCTGGGGAGGAGGAGTAGATTCTCAAAAAATATTTCCTTTTGGAAATAAAGAGGATGTCGTAAAGGATGTAAAGGGAAGGCTTAGAACATTTATGCCAGGAGGAGGATTTGTTTTTAATTCAATCCATTCAATTCAACCTGATGTCCCACCTGAAAATATTGTTGCAGCATTTAAAACAGCAAATGAGTTTGGAATATATTAATTATTTATTATAATTTTATTAAATTTTAGCTAAAAATATGAGGTGATTATGATAAATTAAAATTTTTTAGAACCCATTAAAGGTGAACCCGACAAAGAAAGATTATTTGCAGCATTTAAACGAAAAAAAGTTGACAGAGCACCCAATCTGGAAATTTTAATCGAAGATAAACATATAGAAAAATTCTTAGGCAGATATGCAGGCAACTCGCTTGCTATAGGCGGAGATCCTGCAAAAGGTGAAGTAAGTGATAAAATAAGGCCAATGTTTCCAAATGACTTTATAGATCTTTGTAATATAATTGGGCAGGATGCCATGATTTTTGATGCAGGTC
>CAYNMO010000031.1:10802-16660 GCA_964398155.1 uncultured Actinomycetota bacterium
TGATGGCAGTACTTGATAAATCAGTTAAAAATAAAGAAGATTTTAAAAAAGTTAAACTCTTATCTGATAAGCAGATAAATAAAGCTGTTAAATTTGTAAAAGAATATAAAGAAACTATAGCTCTTAGAAAATCCAAAATTGCAATAATCCCATGCTATGGATGTATTTTTCAAACACTATATGAATTTTTGTTTAAAATGAATGATTTTATGATGCTTTGCTATGAAGACAGAATTTTCATAGAGGAGATGCTTGAATTATCTACAGTTCATTATGAAAAAATGACAAAAGCAGTGGTGGAAGCCGGAGCTGATGCTGTTTTCCCTGCTGATGACGTAGCATTCAGAACCGGACTTTTTATTCCACCAAAGCTTTTTAAAGAAATGTGGGTACCAAGAATGGCCAGAATATTTAAACCTGCTTTAGATGCAAATATTCCTATAATATTTCATTCTGATGGAAAAATTGATGAAATAGTAAATGATTTAATAGAAATGGGTCTTGACTGCTTGAATCCGATGGATCCAAGTGGAATAGATTATGCCGATTATAAAAACAGATTTGGTAACAGGCTTAGTTTCTGCGGTAATGTGAATGTTGATCTTTTATCTAATGGAACACCTGAAGAAATATATGCTGATGTAAAGAAGCATATGGATATTATGAAACCAGGTTATGGGTATATTATTGGAAGCTCACACTCAATTGTCAACTATATACCGCATGAGAATGTTATCGCTTATTTCAATGCGATACATGAATATGGACTATATTAAATTTTAATCTTAAAAAATGTTTTCTATACTTTAATATGTTAATTACTATTTTTGTTACTGACCAGGAGACAAGATGCTTGATAAAAGTTATTTAATATTTGATTTTGGTGCCAGTAATGGCAGGGCGATATGCGCGGATTTCAATGGTAAAAAAATCGATATGGATGTTGTTCACAGGTTTGATAATATCCCTGTTTTTATAGGAGATACATTACACTGGGATATTTTAAGATTATATAATGATTTAAAAACTGGCATTTTAAGCTTACTGGGGAGCAAAAAAACAATTTCTTCAATAGGCATAGATGCCTGGGGGGCAGACTTTGGCCTCATAGACAGAGATGGTAAATTAATCTCAAATCCTGTTAATTACAGAGATGAAGGCAGGGTAAAGTTTTCAGATGAATTATTTGGTAAAATAACGGCCCGTGAGCTTTATTTTCTTACAGGCGCATGGATTGCTCCTATATTTGATTTATTCCATCTTTATTCATTAAAAGCAAAAAACACCATAGAGATAAAAAATGCAGATAAATACCTGCCTATTGCCGATTTATTTAATTATTTTTTAACAGGTAATGCATTTAACGAATTTACAAGACTCACAACTTCTGTTTTTTATAATCAGAAAGAAAATAAAAAGGAAGGTAAAATTTTTGAAATACTGGATTTACCGGTCAATATTTTTCCTGAAATAATTATGCCAGGGGAAAAAATAGGCGTCTTTTCAAAAGCAATATGCAATGAACTTGAAACCAATGCCATTCCTGTTATTGCTCCCTCGGCCCATGATACTGCTTCTGCTGTTGCGGGAATACCAGTAATAGGAAGTAAAAAGAATTGGGTTTTTGGAAGTATTGGAACCTGGATAGCAATTGGAAACGAAAACACTGAACCGATAATTAACGAAGATAGTTTTAAATATTCTTTTTCAAATGAGGCAGGTGTTGAGAATTCGAACATATTCGTAAAAAACATCAATGGCTTATGGACAATACAGCAATGTATGAAAAAATGGAAAATAGAAAATGGCGAAAACTTCAGCTGGAAGGATATAGACAGTATTTATCCTTCAGCCAGACCTTTTAAAACGCTTATTGATAACGATGATCCTGTTTTTGCAAAACCACAATCTGATATGCCTCAAATAATTAGAAACTATGCGAGGGCTAAAGGGAATCCCGTGCCGGAAGGAATAGATGAAATAGCAAGATGTATTTATGAAAGTATTGTTTTTAACATCAAATATTATTTTTTATTACTGGAAGGCTTTACGAAAATAAAAATAGAAAAGATCCACCTTGTAGGAGGAGGTATAAAAAATAAACTTCTTTGCCAATGGATTTCAAACTCATTGAAAATTCAGGTAATAGCTGGACCAATTGAGACCACTTCGATGGGGAATGCTTTAATGCAATTAAAAGCCGGAAATGAAATTAAAAACATTGCAGAAGGCAGACAAATATCAGCCAATTCAACTCTTTTGGATTATTTTGAACCTGAGGATGAAAATATATGGGAAAATGAGTACCAGAAATTCATTAATTCATTTAAAAAATAAATTTATTAAAAATTATTGCAGAAAAAAATCAGTTCACCATAAATGGGATTGTTCTTACCTGGGTTCCGTTTAAGAATACGCGGACTTCATAATTTCCGAACGGAAAACCCTCAGACATAATAATTTTAAATGTATGGCTTCCAGTAGAATTATTTGCAGGGGTAAAGCTTTTAGTGTCTATTTCAAGGCCTTTATCAAGATAAGTCCATTTGACGGAAAGGTTATCGGTATTTTTCATATTTTGAAGCTTTATTACCAGATATATCTCTTTGGTTCCTGCATTAAAACTAGCGGACTCGGCTGTAGGATTTCCATTAGCATCCACACTTGCTGAAAGGATAATTGTTTCTATGCTGACAGGCTCAGTTTTTAGACATCCGGATGACATAATCCCGATAAATATTATAACCGCCAGAATTAAGAATATAGATGATATTTTTTTTAATTTCATAAAGAGATCAGAATAAATTATTAAACATTGCAACTAACAGTTCAGTTATGCTCTGTGCCAAAATTAAAGATCCTAATGAAAGTCATTCCTAACAATAAATTGTACATCATAAACGGTATTTTATTGTTTATGAACTGAAAAGCTACAAAAAACTAATTTCAATAAACCATGGAACAAAAATTATCAAATTTAATATTTAATTTTATGATATTATACTTAAAAATCCAATTATTAACATCAAATATGCTTTAATTTGAAAAAATTATTTTTAATTTTATTTTTAAGTTAACGTTTTTGTTTTTTTAATTGATTTAAATAAATTATTCATTAAAAACTGAGTTATTTGCCATAGATTAAATAAGTTTTATTTAATAAGATCTGACAGGGAAATTTTTAATATGACTCCTGATGAAAAGCTCGATAATTTAAAAGAATATTATTATTCTATAAAGGACTGCATTCAGTGCGGCCTTGCAGCATCGAGGACAAAATTTGTATTTGGAAGCGGTAATTCAAATGCAAAGATAATGTTTGTAGGCGAAGCACCCGGTAAAAACGAAGACCTGCAAGGCAAGCCGTTTGTTGGCCAGGCTGGCAGGCTGCTGGATGAGCTGCTGGATTCAATTGGATATAAAAGAACCGAAGTATTTATAGCCAATGTTTTAAAGTGCAGACCTCCGCAAAACAGGGATCCCATTCAGGAAGAAATACACCTTTGCGCTGAATATCTTTTTGAGCAAATTAAAATAATTGATCCGCTTATTGTATGTACCCTTGGAAAATATTCCACGCAGCTGCTTCTGGATACGAATGAAGGGATAACCGGATTAAGGGGTAGAGTTTTTAGAAGCGGCAGCAGATATATACTGCCAATCAATCATCCTGCGGCTGCATTATATGCTCCGTCCAGATTTGGAATTCTAAAAAATGATTTTAGCAGAATCGAAAAAGTCATGGGTGTAATTAAAACCGGAAAATCAGATAATCTTATAAATATTGAATTTTGCAGTAATTCCATAATTGAAGAAAAACCTATGATTGCCAAAAAAGATTTAAAAACTAAAGAAATATTCACAGTAGAAGAAAAAGATTTAAATATTGAAAAAAATATTAAAGAAAATAATTTTCAATCTGAGCAGATGGGACTATTTAAATGAATGTAAAAATGATATCAACGTCTCCTCAACAAACAAAAATAACCGGAAGCATGTTTGCAATGCTCCTGGACCCAGGTGATGTTATATTCCTGCTTGGTGAGTTAGGAGGAGGCAAGACAACTTTTATGTCGGGTGTGGCCGAAGGCCTCAAGGCAAGAGGGAACGTTTCAAGTCCAAGCTTCACTTTAATTAATATCTATGATTATAAAAAAGATAATAACAGATTAAATCTTATACATTGTGATTTATACAGAGTTTCAGGTTTTGAAGATTTGCCAGATATTGGAATTGAAGAATATATATATGATGGAAAATCCATAGTATTTGTCGAATGGGGGAATTTTCTCAGAGAAAAGGTTACAAAAGATTATCTTACAATAAATTTTGAATATATTTTTAATGAAACAGGTAAAGATGACACCGTAGAGAAACTGGAACAAAAAAGACAGCTTACTTTTTCTGCCGAAAATACTCACTGGAGAAATAAATTAAGATCGTTTAAGGATATTAAGTTTTTTTTAAAATAAAATATATTTGGTTTCTTGTGAATAATTGGTAAAAAGGGCCAGACTTATAAAAAATTTTAAGATTAATTTAAACAAATAGATTACAAAAAATGAATTATCTATCAGGAACTATTTAGTTTTTAACAGAGTCGGAAATAATACCATGAAGTATCGGATAATTATCCGATACCTTTTTTAAATTTTAAATTTATGAAAACAATACTGGCAGTAGACAGCACAAGCGGAATCTTAAGCATTAGCTTAAGCGAAGGCTCCAATATTTTATCTGAGATAAAAGACGATAAAAGCATGAAGCATATGATTAATATTATAAGTGATATTGATCAGGTTTTAAAAATGGCCGGTAAAACCATAAAAGAAATTGATCTTTTTGCTGTTAATCTGGGGCCGGGCGATTTTACCGGTGGAAGAATTGGGATAAGTGTTGTAAAAATGTTTTCCATGCTTTCCGGCAGCCCTGTTTTGGGTTTTAATTCACTGGATGTTTTTTCCGTCGGCTGCATGATAAAAAATATCATTGATGTATCAAAAAATATATCTGATTTTTCTCAGCTATATATAGTGCCATTAATGGATGTAAGAAATAATGAAATATACGGCGGCATTTATGAAGCGTGCACTTCATTAAATAATTCAACAATATTTTCTTTTGATTTTGAAGATAAAAAATACTTTTTAAACAAAATATCTGGAGGATTTTTATTAAACAGCAGTGATTTCAGTGAGAAAATATCTCATATCATAAATCAGGTTAACCTGCTGGATAGGGGAAGCTCCATATCATTTGAGCATTTATCCGAGGGTAAAAATTATGATAAAGAACTCATCCAGGAAAAAGTGCAAAATAACCAAAATGAGTCAGAGCAAAAAAAACACAGTTATATTGTTACGGCCAATTCATTAAAAACTTATGGAGAACTTCTTGAAAACCTAAAAAAGGAAATCCCCGTAATTTATACTGAAACTGAAGTTATCTTTGACAGCGAGAATACTAAACCATCATCGGAATATATTAATTACCTTGCAGATTACAGTTATTCTTTCTCTCTTAAATCGCTGCCGATGTCACCGGTATATGTCAGGGATTTTATTGCCTTTAGCAGGAAATAGTCCCCTGGAGGAGTTTTTTGAGTGTATCTTTAAAAAATTATTATATTTTGTAATTATTTATGGACAACAAAAAAATAAAAGCATATACAGGCAATTTAGCTTTGTGACTGACTTAATAAGTTGTCTTAAGCTGGCTGGGGGCGACTGAACTTTTATTATATTTTTAATAAATTACATGCTTTAAATAAAATAATAAAGAGATATTATTCAGTAATATTTATTTTTTACGCAAATGCAGGGATTTTTCTGGTTTAGAATATATAAAAAATATAAAAA
>CAYNMO010000032.1:0-3322 GCA_964398155.1 uncultured Actinomycetota bacterium
CGCAAAACACCTGCACATACCTCTTCAAAGTGGGAGCAGCAAAATCTTTAAGAAAATGGGAAGACCTTATGATATGAATTATTTTTTCGAAAAAACAGCACTGATAAGAGAAACTATTGGGGATATTGCTTTGACAACTGACATAATAGTAGGTTTTCCAGGTGAATGCGAATCTGATTTCAATGAAACACTGGATGCAGTAAAAAAAATTAATTTTTCCAAAGTTCATGTTTTTAAATATTCACAAAGAAAATTAACACCTGCCGCCATAATGAACGATCAAATCAGAGAAGAGATAAAAAACGAAAGAAGCCTCAGGCTTAGAAAAACTTCTTCAGAATTAAGAGATCAGTTTATAAATACAAATAAAGGAAAAATTTTACAGGCTGTTGTAGAAAAAATAGATTATATTAAAAACGAGGCAGGAGGCATGTCTGGAAATTATATAAAAGTTTATTTTGCACCTGTCAGCGAAGACAAAGAAGTAAAAATAGGCAGAATTGTCAAAGTCAAAACAAACCTCTCTTATCTGGACGGGTTAAAGGGAGAGATTGTTTAACCAGTGGTAAATAATTACTAAAAATTGAGTTAATTAAATGAAACTATCTGGATATTTTTTAGGAGCAATCTGTTATTTAGACAGTTTTGGATATTTTTTTAACTGAAGAGCAGCAAATCGGCTCTTCAAATAATATATAATTTTGTTTTTTAATATTTAATAACTATAATTATTATAAATTTCAATTAAAGCTTTTATAAATTTTATCAGCTTTGGAGGCATAATTTGGATTGCATATTTTGCAAAATCGCAAATAAAGAAATAGATTGCAGTTTTGTTTATGAGGACGAGGATATAGTAGTGTTTAAGGATTTAAATCCGGTTGCTCCGGTGCATCTTTTGGCAATACCTAAAAAACATGTTTCATCGATAATGGAAATAGGTGAGCTTGAAGACAGCATCTCATCAAGGATATTAAAAATAATTTCCAAAGTTGCAAAAGATTTAAATATTGACGAGGATGGTTTTAGGATAGTTTCAAATACTGGAATTGGTGCGGGGCAAAGCGTGGATCATCTGCATTTTCACATTCTGGGAGGAAGAAAGTTTGACTGGCCCCCGGGGTAATTATTTTAAATTTAAATAAATCAAATAAAGGATAAATACTTGAAAAACTCAGTTAAAAAGTTAAGTCTGGAATTTAAAAATGACCATTCAATAATAGAACTTCTTGGTGACAGAGATAGTTTTCTTAAGGATATTGAAAGAAAATTCAGGGTGGATATTTTTGTTTTGGGCAATGATGTTGAGATTTCTGGAGAAAGAAAAAAGGTTGAAGAAGCTGCAGCGCTAATAAATGAGCTGGTGCTCCAGATTAATATAGGACAAAAAATAAATTCAGAAAAACTTGGGGATTCCATACAGATAATGGAAAGTAAATCTATTCTAAAACCTCATGAAATATTTGATAATTTTATAACGGTAAACAACGGTAAAAAAATAAAGGCAAGAACAGAAGGCCAGAAAAGATATATCGAAGCTATTAAAGAAAACACGATTGTTTTTAGTATAGGTCCAGCCGGCACAGGGAAAACTTATCTTGCTCTTGCAATGGCCGTAAATGCATTAAAATCAAACGAAGTAGGAAGAATAGTACTGGTTAAGCCTGTAGTTGAAGCAGGAGAAAAATTAGGATTTCTGCCTGGAGACCTTTACGATAAAATAAATCCTTTTCTTAAGCCACTATATGACGGTTTGTATGAAATGCTTGATATCGAGATATTTCAGCAGTATATGGAAATGAGTATAATTGAAGTTATTCCGCTTGCGTATATGAGAGGAAGAACACTAAATGATTCTTTTATAATTTTGGACGAGGCTCAGAATACTTCTCCTGAGCAGATGAAAATGTTTTTGACCCGGCTTGGTTTTGGTTCAAGAGTTGTAATTACAGGGGACATTACTCAGATAGATTTGCCCGAAGGCAAGCAGTCCGGACTTATTCTGGTTAACAATATTCTTAAGAACATTGAAGGGATTGAATTTATTTATCTTACAGCAGACGATGTTGTTCGCCATAAACTTGTTCAAAAAATTGTAAATGCATATAATGCTTATGAAGACGAATCATCAGGCAGGCAAAAGTTAAAAGAAGAACAGATTAAAGAAGATTAAAAATAAAACAGCTTTAATATATGCAATTAAAAAAAATCAAATATCAGACAAAGGAAATTAGTAATTCGGATAATTCAAAAAATAATTCCGATAATTTTTTTGTTAAATATTTCAGCTTTAGAAGCAGCTCAGCCAAACGGCTTTACCTGTTTGTAATGACTTTTGCACTGGTAGTAGGAATTCTTTCCTATAATTTTACTCCTGATCTTGGAATAAAATCAGGTGAAGCCAGCCCCAAAACAATTAAGGCAAACAAAAGCATCGGATTTGAAGATACGGTTAAAACAGAAGAAGACAGAAACAGAAGGGAAATTGAGGTTGAGGATGTATATAATTATGATACGGAGGTCTTAAACGGAAACGAAGGTGTTCTGTATCAGATAAGATACTTTTTCCAGCTGGCAAGGATTATCTCCAAAAAAAATCTAGAGGTAATTGAAGAAAAGGCAGACTATTTTTCAAGTTTAACTCAGGGTGAATATAGCAGCGAAAACCTTAAAACAGCACTTTCGCTTGATTTTGAGGAAAACAACCTTATTGCCAACGAAACCATCAATCTGGCAAAAGCAATCTTGAAAGAAAATATAAAACCCAATGATGTTGATGCCAGTAAACTTGAAGCGGCAAGGATTGTAGGCTCATCAGCTGCAATAAAATCAGAGCTAAAGCCACTTGTAGTAAGCGTTCTGCAGCAAAATATAAAATCTACTGCCATTTTCGATCCTGTAGCAACCGAAAATGCAAGAAAACAGGCAAGAGTTTCAACTCCTCCGCATATTGTAAACATTACTGAAGGCCAGACCGTAATTAATGAAGGTGACATAGTGAGCAGCGCTGACATTATGGTTCTGACAAAGCTCGGACTTTTAAATAAGAGTTTTAACTGGAAGATATTTGCTTTTATTGCACTGGTAAATATCGCAATTCTTCTTTTGTTTTATATTTATATTTATAAGTTTAATAAAAATTTATTTTATAATGCCAAAAAACTTCTGATTACTTCAACTATAATTATTATTTTTATTGCCCTGGCCAAATTATTTACAATTCTGACGTCTCTCCATCTGAATTTGTGGGTATATCTGTTTCCTCTTCTGGCTGCATCCATGCTGTGCTCAATCATATTTGATACCAGAGTCGGGATAATGA
>CAYNMO010000032.1:3332-3706 GCA_964398155.1 uncultured Actinomycetota bacterium
GCCTGGCGCTTATATATTTTCTTGGCGGGATATTTTCGGCTTTTATGGTTTCCAACCTGTCACAAAGAAACAGTATAATGAAGGGCGGTTTTATAAGTTCACTGTTTTTGGCTTTTCTGTTTTTTGCCGCAAACCTAATCGGCGGAGATTTAAAAACTATTTCTTTATACACATTTCTTGGAGTAGTAAACGGTGTAATATCAGCAATTATTACAATAGGCATGCTGCCTTTTATTGAATCCTCTTTCAGAATAGTAACCGCAATGGGTCTTCTGGAGCTCTCTCATACCGATCAGCCTCTTTTAAAAGAGCTGCTTATAAATGCACCGGGAACATATAATCACTCTCTGATTGTTTCCACATTGGCTGAAGCA
>CAYNMO010000032.1:3716-5080 GCA_964398155.1 uncultured Actinomycetota bacterium
AGTCATCTGGCAGAATCGAGTGCAAACGCTATTGGTGCTGACGCTCTTCTTGTAAAAGTTGCTGCACTTTATCATGACCTTGGAAAGATGAAGCGGCCTGAATATTTTTACGAAAACCAGCTTAATACTGAAAACATTCATAACAAATTAAATCCTTCAATGAGCAGAAATATTATTTCCAACCATATCAAGGACGGAGTTGAGATTGCTGCAAAAAACAATATTCCCAAAAAAGTTATTGATATCATATCGCAGCATCATGGAAATTCGGTTATTACTTATTTTTATAAAAAACAGAAAGATATGGAGACAGAAAGGCTTTTAAGCTCAAATCATGACGCAATAATGGAAGGGCACTTCAGGTATCCTGCAAAAAAACCCCAAACCAAAGAAGCGGCCATTTTAATGCTTGCTGATGTTTCGGAAGCAGCAGTGAGATCAATAGAGAAGATAACCCTTAAAAAAATAGAACAGATGGTAAGTGATATTATTAAATCCAGAATAGCCGACGAACAGCTAAGTGAGGCCGATATAACCATAAAGGAAATAAATATTGTTAAAAATACTTTGATTGACGGGCTTATGTCTATTTATCATTCAAGGATTTCATATCAGGATGTAAAAATGATTGCGACACAAGAATAAAAATTATTTTTAAAAAATTAGAGAAAGTGCAGAAAATGGAAGTTATTGTAGTAAACAATCAGGAGGAATTTGTTCTAAACGAAAATAAAATAAAAAAAATATCAGATTTTTTATTTAAAAAGCTGGAAAAAGAAGAATCCAGTGAGTTAAATGTTGTTTTTATAGGGAGTGAGGAAATAAAAGATATAAATAATAAATACAGGAGCATTGATAAAAAAACTGATGTTCTTTCGTTTTCATACCTGGATGATAAAAAAATATTTGGCTTTATTGATGATGCTGAAAGTTTCAAGGACGAATTTGGATTTTTTACTGTCGGCGAAATACTAATCTGCCCTTCAGCTGCCAGGGAAAATATAGAGATTTATAATAAGGAGTGGGATCTGGAGAAAGAGATTGTATTTCTCATAATCCACGGGCTTCTTCATATATATGGATACGATCACGAAGAAGAAGAGGGGAAAAAGGAGATGGAGCTTAAGCAGGAGGAAATGATGACCCAGGCTCAGGAGGAATTTAAAATTTAGCATTGACACATATTGTAAAATTTAGATGTACCCTATTTTTTTCCTAAAAAGATAATAACAACAGGAAATGTGCGGATATTAAGAATCTAAATGAGCGATATTATTGTTTCAGAAGTACAAAATTTTGATCTTGATTTTATTTTAAAAATAAAAAAGCTTGAAATCGAAAATCTTGGCAGGCTCTCAGGCATA
>CAYNMO010000032.1:5090-16487 GCA_964398155.1 uncultured Actinomycetota bacterium
TAAAATATGGAAAGCTTATTATTGCCGTTAAAAAAGATGATTTGGCGCCAGAGGGTCAAAAAGATTTAATAATAGGAGTAAATGAGCTTATAGGAAGCTGGGAAGACAGAAGCCTTGCTTTTATACACTCCTTCTATATTAAGAAAGGCTGCAGAAATATGGGCTCAGGCAGTCTGCTTCTCGAAAAATCACTGGAAATATTAAAAAAGCAGGGTATTAATAAAATAGAGCTTACTGTCGATCCTCAAAATATTGCCGCTATAAGTTTATATAAAAAATTTGGCTTCATAAATTGTGATTTTAAGGAAGATATGTACGGAAAGGGAATCGGGCGTAATATAATGGTTTGTGAAATTTAATGGAAAATATAAATTTTAAGTCGGGATTTGTGGCTTTTGCCGGAAGAACAAATGTCGGAAAGTCAACTTTAATCAATAATGTTCTGGGAAGTAAAATAGTTATAACTTCTGAGAAAGCCCAGACAACCAGAAACAGGATAAACTGTATATACAATGACGATGATTCACAGATAATTTTTGTGGATATTCCCGGATTTTTAAAACCCAAGAATCTTTTAACGGAAAAGCTCAACAAATTAATTTCCAAAACCATAAATGATGCTGATATTGTTCTTGCAATAATAGATGTCTCAACAGGAATAGGAAGAGGGGATTTTTTCATTTTTGAAAAATTAAAGGAAATAAACAAACCTGTAATTCTCCTTGTAAATAAAATTGATTTGTCTTCCAAAAGAGATATTGAAATCGAAATAGACAAAATCAAAGAATTTGATTTTTTTAAAGACATATTATTTATATCTGCGCTGGAAGATAAAAATTTTGACGAGCTGCTTTCTACTATTAAAAAATACCTGCCGGAGGGCCCGCCATTCTACCCGGATGATATTTTATCTGACAGGCCGGTAAGAAGCATTGCAGAAGATATTATCAGAGAAAAGCTTATTACAAGACTTGAAGACGAACTCCCGCATTCAGTAACTGTTGAAATAGACAAATTTGAAGAGGGCAAGACAAAAAGCGGTGATAAAATAGTGCGCATAAATGCAATTATTTTTACACAAAGAAAAGCACACAAGTCGATGATAATAGGGAAAAACGGCAATCTGCTAAAAGAAATAGGAACACTGGCAAGGGTGGAGCTTGAAGAATTTCTTGACAGCAAAGTTCACATCGAGCTATGGGTGAAGGTAAGAGAAGACTGGACCAAAGATGAGGTGGCATTAAAGGAATTCGGATACGATTTTTAACTATAATTTATTTTAATTTATTATATTTTTTTAAAATCTGGCAATACAATTATTTAAGAAAGGTTCGGTGGTTATTACGTTAACAAGAGAGCAATTAGCAAAAACTATAGATCTGACTTATTTAAAACCGATAGCTTCGGTTAAAGAAATTGAAGGTTTATGCAGGAATGCAAA
The DNA here is from genome assembly GCA_964398155.1 of uncultured Actinomycetota bacterium. Classification (GTDB taxonomy): domain Bacteria; phylum Actinomycetota; class Humimicrobiia; order Humimicrobiales; family Humimicrobiaceae; genus JAMDDL01. Next base: position 6,532 of record CAYNMO010000032.1, read on the forward strand.
AAAATATCATTTCGCATCTTTATGTATAAATCCATGCATGCTGACAATATCCAAAAGATTTCTTGCTGACACCGATGTGAAGGTATGTTCGGTTGTCGGGTTTCCGCTTGGAGTAAACACAACTGAAACAAAAGTATTTGAAGCCAAAGATAATGTGAAAAAGGGTGCTGACGAAATTGATGTTGTGATGAATCTTGGCGCATTAAAAAGCGGTAATTACACATTTATTGAGAAGGAGCTGCTCATAGTTGTTAATGTTATAAGAAGAGAGCAGATGGCTGAATACAACAAGCATATAAATATAAAGATTATTATTGAAACCGGTAATCTTTTAAAAGATGAAATTAAAAAGGTATGCAAAATAATTGAAGAAATAGGTGCAGATTTTATTCAGACATCAACAGGTTATGGCGCCAGAGGTGTCGAGCTCGATGATGTCAGGCTAATAAGGGAAGTCGTAACAAGAAATATAGGTGTCAAAGCATCAGGAGGTATCAGAACTTTTAAAGATGCCCAGGCTTTAATTGATGCTGGTGCAACAAGAATAGGAACCAGTGCTGGGGTTGAAATAATGGATGAGTATATTACATTATTTGATAAATAATTTCGTTTATAATAAGTTTCATATAATGAATATTTCAGATGGCCGCCTATAAAGCCAAATCATTTGTGCTTAAATCTTACAGGCTTGGTGAGACAGACAAGATTATAAGGCTTTTTTCAATGGAGCATGGCATAATAAGCGCGGTTGCAAAAGGAGCCTGTAATTTTAAAAGCAGGTTTTCGGGCAGGCTTGAATTATTTAATATACTGGATTGCGAAATTTATTCAGGCAGGAATCTGGACATTATAAATCAGGCAGAAATTATCGAGGTCTTTGGAAATATTTCCTCAGATTTTTTCAAATTTAACATTTCACAGATAATATGTGAAATAATTCTAAAGTCACAGTCCGATAAATCCCCATCTGTTCCCATTTTTAAATTGCTTTATTTTACATTAAGAGAGATTAACAAATGTCAGATAAGTGAAGACGATTTTCTAAAAAAAATTCTTGTTTTTTTTATAGCAAAATTTTTAAATATCATGGGATATGTACCACTGCTTGACAGCTGCAGTATTTGCGGAGGAAATCTGGCCGCAAGCGAGAGTGCCATATACGGAAAGGGGATTATGTTTTCTATAAAATACGGAGGAGCGATATGCTCCAACTGCAAAAAAGAAGCGGAAAGGCTTTTTTTTATAGAAAACGAAAGTGCAAAAATAATGGACATGCTGTTTTTTGAAAAGATCGAAAACATAGTAAATCTTAATGTGTCAAAACAGATAATCAATAATCTGTTAAATATGCTTGAAAATTATATGATATTTCATATGGATATTAAAATTGACAGTTTTGATTATCTTAAAAAAATTGAAAAAACCGTGTTGTGATTATTCTTTGAAATATATATAATATCCCACTTAGTAGCTCTCTTTTAAATTAATAACCATTTTTTCTTTATAAATGATATAATTCCTTATCTGTGTAAAATTTGAACCAGATAAAATGAATGTATTATTATTAATAATAATTATCAGAATGATTTGTTATGGATTTTCAGGAAATAATTTTTACTTTACAGAAATACTGGGCAGACAATGGCTGCATAATAAAGCAGCCGCTTGATCTTGAAAAAGGTGCAGGAACTTTTAATCCGGATACTTTTTTAAGATGTCTTGGACCTGAACCATGGAAAGCTGCATATGTTGAACCTTCGAGAAGACCTACGGACGGAAGGTATGGCGAAAATCCTTTCAGGACCCAGTACTATTACCAGTTTCAGGTTTTACTCAAACCATCACCTGATAATGTAATAGATCTTTATCTTGGCTCCCTTTCAACGCTTGGCATTGATCTAAAAAGCCATGACATAAGATTTGTTGAAGATGACTGGGCTTCACCTACAATCGGAGCCGCAGGGCTTGGATGGGAAGTATGGGCTGACGGCATGGAAATAACTCAGTTTACTTACTTCCAGCAAATGGGTGGTATTTCGCTAAAACCTGTTTCAGCCGAAATAACTTATGGTCTCGAGAGGATAGCTCTCTACCTTCAGGACAAGGATAGTTTCTGGGATCTTTCATGGAATAAAAACATGACATACGCTGATGTTCATCTTGAGTCAGAAAAGCAGTGGTCTGTATATAATTTCGAAGTTGCTGATGTTGACATGCTGCTGGATTTATTTAACAAGTTTGAAAAAGAATTTAAAAATGCACTGGGCAGAAACCTTGTATATGTTGCTTGTGAATATGTTCTTAAATGTTCACATGTATTTAACCTTCTTGACGCAAGAGAGGCAATAAGTGTTTCTGAGAGAGTATTTTATATAGCAAGAGTGAGAAACCTTGCCAAGGCATTATGTGCGGCATATATTGCTCAGAGGGAAGAGCTTGGTTTCCCGCTTTTAAAAAACAAATAAGGATTTTATGGAAAAGAAATTAATATTTGAAATAGGAACAGAGGAACTGCCTTCATCATGTCTTTCTGAGGGCACTCAGTCATTAAAAAATATATTGACCGACAGGTTTTTAAAAAACAGGCTTGAGTTTGAAAAAATAGAAACCTTTGGAACTCCAAGAAGGCTGATTGCAGTTGTAGATGGTTTAAAAGACATGCAGAATTCTGTTGATAAACTTGTAATGGGGCCTCCTGAGAGAATATCCTTTGACGCTTCCGGCAATCCAAACAAGGCAGCCATAGGATTTGCTGCTGGTATTGGTATTGATGTAAAGGATCTTGAGAAAATTACGACAGAAAAAGGTGTCTATATAGGTAAAAAAATCTTTGAAGAAGGTAGAAAAACATCCCTGATACTGCCGGAAATCCTAACAGAGTCAATTTTTTCAATTTCTTTTAGTAAGCAGATGACCTGGGCAGACTGGTCTATGAAGTTTGCAAGGCCAATCAGATGGATACTTGCAGTATATGGCGAAGAGATACTTGGCATTGAAATTGAAAGTCTTAAAAGCAGCAACCTGACATATGGCCACAGAACACTTTCTCCTGAGCCTTTTGAGATTAAAAATGCCGATGAGTTTCTGGAGCTGCTTGAGAAAAAGGGAAGCATAGTAACTGATGGCGCCAAAAGAAAAGAAATGATTGCCGGTGGCATCAAAAACATAGAAGCTCAGCATAAAAAAGACAATATTAAAGTTATAATTAATGAAGATCTTCTTGATGAAATAGTCAATCTGGTAGAAATACCCAATGTTCTTATTGGTTCGTTTCCTGAGAAATTTCTTTCGCTGCCGAGTGATATTTTAATAAAAGCTATCGAGTATCATCAAAGATACTTTGCCGTTAAAAATGAAAAAAACGAAGTACTTCCAAAATTTGTAGTAGTTCAGAATGGAATTTCTGACGAAAGAAAGGAAGTAATAAAAGGAAACGAGAGAGTGCTGAAAGCCAGGCTTTCAGATGCTTCATTTTTTTATAATGAAGACAAAAAGCATTCATGGGAAGACTGGATAGAAAAACTTAAAGGTGTAATTTTTTATTCGAAGCTGGGGAGCATGCATGACAAAGAACTCAGGCTCACGGAAATCTGTAAAAAAATAATCTCAGATTTAAATAAATGCGGAAGCATTATCTCAGAGGATGTAATCACTCATTCACAGAGGGCATCAATGCTTTGCAAAACTGATCTGGTTACTAATCTTGTTGTCGAATTTCCAGAACTTCAGGGCGTTGTCTGCAGAGAGTATGCAAGGGAAAGAAATGAGAGCAGAGAAGTATCTGATGCAGTTTTCGAACATTACCTCCCAAGATTCTACGGAGACTTGCTGCCCCAGAGCGCAACAGGAGCAATCGTATCCATGGCTGATAAAATAGATACTGTTTCAGGAATGTTTCTGGCAGGTGCAGTTCCAACAGGCTCCGAAGACCCATTTGCTCTTAGAAGAAGGGCCTCGGGTTTCGTTTTAACTATTTTTGAAAAAAATTACGATATTGATATAAAAGATATTGTCAGGTTCAGCGTAGAATTATATAAAGATGTCATTAAAACCGATAAAGACAGAGAGACAAAAATAATAAATGATATCGTTGATTTTATAATTGCAAGATTTAAATTTAACTACGAAAAAGATAACAGAAGGACTGATTTGGTAGATGCTCTCTATTCCGCCGGCAATACTTCGCTTACGCAAATGAGTAAAATATATAATGCCATCCAGGCAGTAATTGACAATGGGAAGATTGAGGAAATAAGCCTGCCCATGATCAGGTGCAAAAATATAGTTAAAGGTAAAAACTGCAGCGAGGCAGATCCAAAATTATTTAAGGAAGACAGTGAAAAAGAATTATATGATGAAATTTTACTAAAGAAAGCAGAAATCAATAGAAATAATCTTGAGGGTAATTACGATAAATCCATGCTTGAACTGGTGGATTTCAGAAAAAAAATTGATAATTTTTTTGATAAAGTTCTTATTATGGACAAAATAGAGGAAGTAAAAAACAACAGATTAAATCTTGTAAAAAAAGCATTGGACGTATATCTCATGATTGCTGATTTTTCAAAAATAATAAGCAACCAGTAATCAGTAAGGAAAAATATTTAATAATCAGTTTTAAATTTTTATTTAAGAGGAAGGAAACAAAAATGACAGAAAAACAATATGTATATTTTTTTGGTGAAGGCACAAGAGATATGAAAAAACTTCTCGGAGGCAAAGGCGCCAATTTGTCAGAAATGACAAATATTAATCTGCCCGTCCCCCCTGGGTTTACAATTACTACAGAAACCTGCATTACTTACTATGAAAACGGCAAGAAGTATCCTGATGGTTTTATGAAACAGGTTGAAGACAATATGAAGAAACTTGAAAAAGCGATGGGTCTTAATTTTGGAGATGTAAATGATCCTCTTCTAGTTTCAGTCAGATCAGGCGCTGCTGTTTCAATGCCGGGCATGATGGATACAATTTTAAATCTGGGGCTAAATGATAATACAGTAGCAGGAATTATAAAAAAGACCGGAAACAAAAGATTTGGCATGGATTCATACAGAAGATTTATTCAGATGTTTGGTGACGTTGTAATGGAAGTTGAGCATGCCAAATTCGAAGAAGCACTGCAGCATTTAAAAGATAAAAAAGGTGCCAAATTTGATACTGATCTTAGCGCTGATGATCTTGAAATGCTGGTTGCAGACTATAAAAAAATTGTTGAAAAAGAAAAAGGCGAAAGTTTTCCACAGGATCCGATGGAGCAGTTAAAAATGGCAGTAGATGCTGTGTTTTCTTCCTGGAACAACAAGAGAGCTATTTCATACAGAAATTTAAATGATATTCCCCACGATCTTGGAACAGCCGTAAATATACAGGCAATGGTTTATGGAAATATGGGTGACAATTCCGGAACCGGAGTTGCATTTACAAGAAATCCGTCTACCGGTGAGAAAAAAGTATACGGAGAATATCTTACAAACGCACAGGGCGAAGATGTAGTGGCAGGAATTAGAACACCTAAGGATCTTGATGAACTAAACAAGGAAATGCCTGCAATCTACGAACAGCTGATGGAAATTTTTGCCAACCTGGAAAAACACTATAAAGATATGCAAGACATGGAGTTTACATTTCAGGAAGGAAAACTGTTTATGCTTCAGACAAGAAGCGGCAAGAGAACTGCAGCTGCAGCTCTTCAGGTAGCAGTTGAAATGTATGCCGAAGGCTTGATTGATAAGAAAACAGCTGTTATGAGAGTAACACCTGAACAGATTAATCAGCTTCTCCATAAGCAGCTGGATAAAAAAGCAAAAGAAAAAGCGGAGCTTGTTGCAAAAGGGCTTCCTGCTTCTCCCGGAGCTGCAGTCGGAAAAGTTGTTTTTGATGCCGAGACTGCGGTAAAAGAGTCTGAATTTTATAAAGTTGTGCTTGTAAGAACAGAAACTTCGCCTGAAGATATTGAAGGTATGGCAGTAGCGCAGGGAATTTTAACGGCCAGAGGAGGCATGACTTCACATGCAGCTGTTGTTGCAAGAGGTATGGGCAAGTGCTGTGTGGCAGGCTGTGAATCAATAAAGGTTAACGAAAAAGAACAGTATTTCACCGTAAAAGGCGTAAAAATAAACAAGGGAGACTATATTACACTTGACGGGTCAACCGGAGAGGTCTTTCTTGGACAAATTGCAGTTGCTGATGCAGAGCTTTCCGGGAGCTTTGGAGTTTTTATGGGATGGGCGGATGAATTCAGAAAAATGGGAGTCAGAACAAATGCGGATACTCCAAAGGATGCTGAAGTAGCAAGAAAATTTGGGGCAGAAGGAATAGGTCTTTGCAGAACAGAACACATGTTCTTTAATGGTGAAAGAATTAAAGCAATGAGAGAAATGATTGCTTCTGGAAATGTTGAAGGACGCAAAAAAGCTTTGGCAAAACTTCTTCCAATGCAAAAAGAGGATTTTATCGGAATATTTAAAGTAATGAAAGGTCTGCCTGTTACAATCAGACTTCTTGATCCTCCGCTTCATGAGTTTTTACCAACAGACGAAGAAGACATAAAAGAGATTGCAAAAGAACTGGGTATGTCCTATGAAGACATGAAGTCAACAATAGTTTCTCTTCATGAAATAAACCCAATGCTTGGACACAGAGGCTGCAGACTTTCCATAACTTATCCTGAAATCTGCGATATGCAGGCAAGGGCAATATTTGAAGCAGCTGCTGAACTTACAAAATCAGGCTTAATAGTTATCCCAGAAGTTATGATTCCTGTTGTCGGTATAGTAAATGAAGTAAGGATACTAAAGAAACAGATTGTCGGGATAGCACAGCAGGTAATGAAAGAGTATGGTATTGAGTTTGAGTATAAAGTCGGAACCATGATAGAAGTACCGCGTGCATGCATAACTGCTGATGAAATTGCTGCTGAGGCTGAGTTCTTTAGTTTTGGTACAAACGATCTTACACAGCTGACATATGGTTTTTCAAGAGATGATTTTGGCAAATTCCTTCCTGAATATCTTGAACTGGGTATTCTTGAAAAGGATCCTTTTGCTGTGCTTGATCAGACCGGTGTTGGCAGCCTGATTAAAATTGCAATTGAAAAAGGCAAGTCAGTCAGAAAAGATTTAAAAGTAGGTATTTGCGGAGAGCATGGCGGAGAACCCAGTTCTGTAGAATTTTGTGCAAACAGCGGATTGAATTATGTCAGCTGCTCGCCTTACAGAGTTCCGGTTGCAAGGCTTGCTGCTGCACAGGCTGAGATTAAAAAAGAAAATTAAGACAAAAAATAAAGAAAAATTAGTTTAAAATAGAGCAAAAGTCAGGTATTAGTTATATAATTTATTGATATCTGATTTTTGCTTTTAAAGCACCATTTATATATTTTTAAAAATCCATTTGGGTAAAAATGACAATAAGAGAAATTTTTGAAGCAAACGAGGAAAAATTTCTCTCCAAGTATGCCAGGTTAAGTTCAAAGTCTGAAGGAAGAGAAAAAGCCGAGCCGGATTGTGACACCAGAACCTGTTTTCAAAGAGACAGAGACAGGATTATACACTGCAAGTCTTTCAGGAGACTAAAGCACAAGACTCAGGTATTTTTTAATCCAGAAGGTGATCATTACAGAGACAGGCTGACACATACGCTCGAGGTTTCTCAAATATCAAGGAGCATTGCAAAAGCACTTTTTCTAAATGAAGAACTGGCAGAAGCCATAGCTTTAGGCCATGACCTTGGTCATACTCCTTTCGGGCATGCCGGAGAGAATGTTCTTGATTTGATAATGAAAGAGAATCTTGGGGTTAATGCAAGGTTTTTTCATAATGAGCAGAGCGCAAGAGTAGTAAAAGTCATTGAACAGAACGGAGCCGGTTTAAATCTTACTCTAGAGGTAATAGATGGTATAAAAAATCATACAGGAGAAAACATTCCGACAACACTCGAAGGAAGAATAGTAAGGATTTCAGACAAAATTGCCTACACAAATCACGATATTGATGACGCTGTAAGAGCAGGTATATTTTCCCTCAAAGATCTCCCCCAAAAAGATCTGGAAGTGCTGGGGCTAACACACAGGAACAGAATCAACACCATAGTTTTAGATATTATAAAAAACAGCACAGACAAAAACGATATCGTCATCAGTGAAAAAATCAAAACTTCACTTTATGGCCTGAGATCTTTTTTATTTAAAAATCTCTATCTTAGAAACCCGGTAAAAATAGAAGAAAGAAAAACAGAAAAGATATTAAAGGAGCTTTTCCTTTTTTATCTCAATAATTTTAAAGTTTTTATTAAAGATTATAATTTAAAAACAAATATAAATTACGACAGGGAAACGAATTTTAAAACTTTTGATTTTGAGAAAAAGGTTATCCTTGTTTGTGACTATATTGCCAGCATGACCGACAGGTTTGCCTTAAACAAATTTACTGAATTGTTTATTCCGGAAAAATGGGAAATAATAAAATAGAATGTCCAGAAGCCTAAAAGATGGAGAAGTTAATGAGCTTAAGCTAAATGCTGATATTTACAATATGGTCTCCAGTTATGTGAATTTAAAAAAATCAGGAAAAAATTTTATGGGTTTATGCCCCTTCCATAAAGAAAAAACTCCTTCGTTTACAGTTGATACAAAAACCCAGCTCTATCATTGTTTTGGCTGCGGGGAAGGAGGAGACGTAATCTCCTTTATAATGAAAGCTGAGAATCTGTCATTTCTTGAGTCTGTCGAGCTGCTTGCAAAAAAAGTAAATTATAATCTCAAATATGTTGAAACAGGTCATGTTGAAGAACATGATGGCAAAAACAAGCTTTTTGAAATAAACGAGCTTGCAAAGAAATATTTTAACTATATTTTGTTTAAAAGCAAAAATGGCGACAAAGCTTTGAATTATTTAAAAGACAGGAAAATTTCTGAGCAGACCATCCAGTTATTTGAAGTCGGCTACTCTCTGGATAACTGGGATAATTTTACAAATTTTGCAAAATCCAGAAAGCACGCAGAAGCTGATCTTATTCTTAGCGGATTATGCATAGAAAGCCAGAAGGAAAATAAAAAAAACAAGGTATATGATCGCTTCAGGGGCAGGGTCATGTTTCCCATAAAGGATTTGCTGGGCAGAACAATAGGTTTTGGTGGTAGAATTCTTCCCGACAGTAACACAGACTCTGCAGCAGACAATCAGGCAGCCAGCTCAGGCAGCATAAGATTTTCAGGAAATATTAATAAAATTAAAACAACAAATATTGGTGAAAACATTGCCAAATATATAAATAGTCCCGAGACAAAACTTTATTCAAAAAGCAAAAACATTTATGGAATTTTTGAAGCCAAAAGCCATATTGTAGAGAAAGACTGCGCATTAATTGTTGAGGGCTACATGGATGCCATATCTCTTTATGACAGGGGATTTAAAAATGTTGTCGCCAGTCTTGGTACAGCACTGACATCCGAACAGATAAAACTGATAAGCAGGTTTACTAAAAATATTATACTCGTATTTGATGGGGACGCAGCGGGGATTAGTGCTTCCATAAAAGGCATAGACAGGCTTAAAGAATACAACGATAATCCGGATCTCTTTAACGAAAACAATATCAGCATGAAAGTCTGTATCCTTGACAAAGGTTTTGACCCGGCCGATTTTGTAATAAAAAAGGGAAGTGAAGCTTTTTTAAAAAAGATTGAAACAGCTGTCGAAATGGTAGATTTTACAATGGACACAATAATGTCCAAGTATAACCTTAACGAACTTACTGGCAAGCTAAGAGCCTCAGATGAACTTTTAAAGTTTATATCGTCTCTGTCTTCAGGCATAATGCAGGAAGAATGTATAAAAAAAATCGCTCCAAGGCTTAAATTAAGGGAAAGTCTTCTCCTCGAAGAGATGCTTAAAAAGGAGATAAATAGAAAAAATAATCCTTTCCCGGTTGATTCTCCTGAGGATGAAGAAAATAAG
>CAYNMO010000033.1:0-1042 GCA_964398155.1 uncultured Actinomycetota bacterium
TATGCAGGAATTCAGTTTGATCCAGTGCTGGTTGAAAAATTTATTGAAGTACTTGCTGAGTAATAAAAAATAAATTAAAGCCATATTCTTTACCACATGCATTCAGCTAAAAAAAGATTGCAAGTACCAGAATCCGCTTGTCTTTTTTTAAGCAGCACCTATTTTGATTTGAGTTCATGGTGGATAACTCATTTTTTTATGTCAAGTAAGTGAACGCATAATGACTTTTTGGATAATATGTAAGATTTATCATCCACAGCATTTGACAATATTCTGGTTTTTAGTGAATTATTTGTTTAAATTAAGCTTAAAATTTTCCAGATTAGACCATTTTAGCTAGTTGTTCACCATAAATTAATTGAAAAAAGTTTAAAAAATTATGAGCTCCTGCCTGATGAGTAAAATTATTTCGGGTATTTTGCTTTCAATTTCCGGGGATAATTTATCACCATAAGTAATAACTTTGGGCTTGATGCCAATAATTGTTATATCAGGACATACTTTTAAAGATTTCATCAGTGCAAAAACTTCTTCGAGACCCAAATCGTGCAGAGAAAAACTTTTTACTGTTTTGCCAGGCATATTAATAATATCACTTAATTTAAACTTCACGACTTCCCCATCGGCCTGGCCGGCATCAACTGCATCAACTATTATAACTCTATCCTGGTTGCCAAGTGTAAATAATAGGTCTATTCCCGAAGTGGATCCGTCAATAATTTCTATATTATTAGAATAAGTGCAAAAATCAGTTTTAGAAAGTTCTTCAATTATTTTTATTCCTATTGCATCATCGCTCATAAAAATATTACCAAAACCTATTATTTTAACAGGATTAGATTTTGAATGAATGCTGCTGGTATTATTTGATTTGATTTCGTTTTTGTCCTTCAGAAATATCTTTTTTTATTTTATGATATTGTATCATTTCTTGCATAAAAACAAAGTTGCCGAAAAAAGGCAGTGAATAAATTGTTGTTTTTTAAATTGAAATCTGTATACTTCTTATCTTGGACAGCGGTTAATTTATTAATTTCTTGTA
>CAYNMO010000033.1:1052-4046 GCA_964398155.1 uncultured Actinomycetota bacterium
ATAATTAGTAAAATGGCCAAAATTATTAAAATTTGTAACAGTTCATTCATGCAAAATGTCGGCTAAATTAAGTCGTGACACTAAATTGCTTGTCCTGAGCAGCATTGTATTGTTTGTATTCTGGATAGTGAAAAATTTTTAAACTAAATTTAAATAAAAGATTTTATAAAAATAAAGTTAATTACCATTAATTCATTAAAATATTTTACAAAAATGCTTTAAAAAAGGAGAGTTGTTTTGAATGACCTTAACAAAATAATCAATAAATCAATTCTTTCAGACGATACTGTAAGCTTTAATATATACTCACCAGATATTGCCGCAAAAGCAAAACCGGGTCAGTTTGTGGTAGTAATAGTTAATAAAGAAGGTGAAAGAATACCCCTTACAATTGCAGACAGCGACCCTGATAAAGGCACACTTAATCTTACAATACTGAAAAGAGGCACAACAACAAGACTTTTAGCTGAGCTTAAAGAAGGCGATGTTATCTCAGATGTTGCTGGCCCTTTGGGAAAAAATTCAGAGATAGAATATTTTGGTACTGTGGCAATTATTGGAGGGGGTGTCGGAATTGCACCCACTCTTCCAATTATAAAAGCAATGAAAAATACAGGAAATCATGTTATTTCGATACTGGGGGCAAGAAACAGCGATACTCTTATTTTTGAGGACGAAATAAAAAAATACAGCAGTGAATTTTATATCTGCACTGATGACGGCTCTAAGGGATATAAAGGTTTTGTTTCCGGCTTTTTAACAGACTATATGTTACAAAAACAAAATAAAACTATTGACAGAGTTGTGGCAATAGGACCGGTTTTGATGATGAAAGCCGTATGTGATGTCACCAGATCAGCCGGCATTAAAACAATCGTATCATTAAACCCTGTCATGGTTGATGGAACCGGGATGTGTGGGTCCTGCAGAGTTGAAGTTGGAGGAAAAACAATGTTTGGCTGTGTAGACGGACCTGAATTTGACGGACATCTTGTTGATTTTAATTTATTAAATGCAAGATTAAATGTATATTGCGCAGAAGAAAAAGAATCTTTGACGAACTATATGGAGGCACATGAATGCAAACTGAACAAATAAAACCTAAAAAAGAAAAAATACCCAGAACAAAAATTTCTCAGCAGGACCCACTGGAAAGAGTTAAGAACTTTAGTGAAGTAGAACTCGGATATAGCGAGGAGGAAGCAGTCAGAGAAAGCTCAAGGTGTCTTCAATGCAAAAATCCAAAATGTATATCTGGGTGTCCTGTTGAAATAGATATTAAAAGTTTTATTGCAGATATAAACGAAAGACATTACGAAAAAGCACTTGAAAAAATACGGGAAAAAAATTCGATGCCTGGAATCTGTGGCAGAGTCTGCCCTCAGGAAGATCAGTGTGAAAAGGTATGTATAGTAGGCATAAAAAGTGAGCCTGTTGCAATTGGCAAACTAGAAAGGTTTGCTGCTGATTACATTATTAATAATAAAACTGCCCCTGCAGATAAATTGACTATTAATTCTGCTGAGGATAATTCTAAAAATATAAATAGTAATTTATTACAAAAAAGCAGTCAGATGCCCAAAGAAGACTGCAAGATAAAAGCAGCCGTTATAGGTGCCGGACCGGCAGGACTTACATGTGCCGGTGAACTTGCAAAATTGGGATATGCTGTCACATTATTTGAGGCTTTGCATAGTGCCGGAGGCGTTCTGGTTTATGGTATACCTGAATTCAGGCTTCCAAAAAGCATTGTCAGAGGCGAAGTGGATTTTGTTGAAAGTCTGGGAGTTGAAATCAGGCTAAATGCTATCGTTGGAAAGACCTACACCATCGATGAATTAATTGAAAAAGGTTATAAAAGTGTATTTATAAGTACAGGCGCAGGTCTGCCTTATTTTTTAAATATACCAGGTGAAAATCTAAACGGAGTTTATTCTGCAAATGAGTATCTGACAAGAGTCAACCTCATGAAAGCTTATCTTTTCCCTAAATGGGACACTCCTGTAAAAAAAGCTGATATCGTTTCAGTCGTCGGGGGCGGAAATGTGGCTTTGGACTCAGCCAGAACCGCAAAAAGGCTTGGAGCAAAAAAAGTTTATATAATATACCGAAGAAGCGATGTGGAAATGCCAGGTCGAATTGAAGAAATACATCATGCAATAGAAGAAGGCATAGAAATGATGTTTTTAACCAACCCGGTTGGAATAAAAGGCAAAGACGGATGGGTTAATAAAATAAGCTGCATAAAGATGGAGCTAGGAGAACCTGATGATTCGGGCAGAAGAAGACCTATTGCAGTTCCTGACAGCGAATATGATATTGAAACTGACGTTGTGGTTATTGCAATTGGCCAGGGGCCTAACCCTGTTTTAACTCAGACTTCTCCTGATATTGCTTTAAATAAAAGAGGCAATATAATTGCAGACGATATTGGCAAAACCAATAAAAAAGGTGTTTTTGCAGGAGGAGACATAGTAACAGGAGCCGCCACTGTAATACTTGCAATGGGTGCAGGCAAAGTTGCTGCAAAAGCCATGGATGAATACATGAAAACAAATATCTGGTAGAATATAATTCAGTCATAAAATTTAACAATATTTGTAATTATTCAGCACACAGGGTCAGTAATACGGCTTACTAAAGACTGTTTGGCGTTAAGATTGATTTTAGTTAAGTTGTCCTGATGTGGCATTAAGATTACCTTAACTGTTTACAATATTGGTTTATGGCTTGCAATTAGCTAAAATGGCCTGATTAAGTAAATTTTAAGCTTGATTTAGGCAAATAATTAACTAAAAATTAATTTATTCATTAGAAACATTAATAATATTTTTTTAGATTAACTAAAAACTGAGTTTTTCATCAGGAACAACAATATTAATATTTTTTACCAGAGGCTATATATGAATATTAAAAAATTTTATAGAAAATTAATACCCGCTGTTTTAATTACGGCATTGCTTGTCTGCCTCCCCTTTCTTTTAATGTGTTCAA
>CAYNMO010000033.1:4056-15771 GCA_964398155.1 uncultured Actinomycetota bacterium
GAGAATGAAAAAACAACAACCACTGTCAAGGAAACAAAAACTATTGATTCCAAATCAGTTAAAATTATAAATATTGCTTCCCTAAAGGGACCTACTTCAATTGGGATGATAAAAATGCATGAAGAGAAGCCATCACTCGGAGAAAACATAACAGCAAATTTTGAAATTGCTGCAAGCCCGGATATAATGATTTCAAAGCTTTTGTCCGGTGAAGTTGATATTGCAGCTTTGCCGACAAATGTTGCGGCCAAACTTTATAACAAAGGTATAAATTTCAAACTTGCTGCAATTACAGGTGGAAATGTATTATATGTTTTAAGTAAGAAAGATTTGGCTGGCAGTTGGGAAAATCTTAAAGGTAAAAAAATTAATGTTATTTCAAAAGGATCTACACCTGATGTGGTATTCAGGTATCTTCTTGAAAAAAACAATATTAATACTGTAAATGACGTGACTCTTGATTATACGGTTGAACAGGTTGAGCTGTCACAATTAATGATAAGTGGAAAAGCTGAAATTGCAGTTCTTCCGGAACCTTTTGTTACAATGGTACTTGCCAAGAATGCAAATATAAAACTGGCATTTGATTTTGGAAAAGAATGGGCTGCCCTTAGGGATGGCCAGTCTCTTCCAATGTCCTGTCTTGTAATAAATGCTGATCTTGCCGAAAGTAATCCTGAAGTAATTACTGAATTTTTGAAAAAATATAAAGAAAGCATCCTATGGGCAAACAGCAATATAGGTGATGCTGCAAAACTTGTTGAAAAATTTAAAATTGGAATGGACGCAGCCACAGCTATGGAAGCCATACCGAGATGCAATATTAATTATACAGATTCAAACCAGGCAAAGATTCTTGCAAATGATTACCTGAAGACTTTGTTTGATTTTTCTCCTATGGATATTGGAGGAAAAATACCTGATGAAAAATTCTATTATTAAAAGAGATGGAATATTTACAATAATTTCATTTGTACTTATTATTGCCATCTGGAAAATAAGCTCTCTTTTTGTAGGTTCACCGATAATACTGCCTTCTCCTGAAAAAACTTTAGTGAGCCTGTTTAATCTGATAAAAACAAAAGATTTTTTTATTATAATCTTCTTTTCTATTCAAAGAGGTCTGACTGGCTTTATTATTTCATTAATTCTTGGACTGGTGGTCGGTTTTTTTTCAGGCTTCAATAAAGTGTTTAATAAAGTATTTGAACCTGTTCTTGTAATTATCAGATCTACTCCTGTAATGTCTGTAATACTTATTGCTCTTATCTGGTTTAAATCAAACAATGTACCTGCTTTTGCAAGTTTCTTAATGTCATTTCCTATTGTCTGCACAAATGTCAAAGAAGGGATAAACAATATCGACAAAAGACTTGTTGATATGGCTGTTATATATAAAATAAAAAAAAGAAGGATAATAAGTGAAATTTATCTGCCTTCAATTGTTCCGTTTTTAACAGCTGCTGTTTCAACTTCTTTTGGTATCGGCTGGAAAGTTGTCATTGCTGCAGAAGTTTTAAGTCAGCCAAAATATGCAATTGGAACAAGTCTTCAGGATTCTAAATTATACTTGAATATTGATGAAGTTTTTGCCTGGACAATTGTCGCGATACTAATTGGATATTTATTTGAAAAAATTATCAGATTTATTGAAAAAAAAGCATTGAAATGGAAAAGCAGCAATGAAGCTCAAAATTAAAAAAATAAGTAAATCTTACCCGGCGATAAATGTTTTTAATAATTTTGACCTGGAAATTGAGGAAAACAGTATTACATGCATACTTGGACCCTCCGGCATCGGAAAAACTACTCTTTTAAATATTATCTGCGGGCTTATAATACCAGACTGTGGAGATATTTCTGACTTTAGAGAAAAAACATTTTCATATATATTTCAGGAGCCAAGGCTTCTCAAATGGAAAACAGTGTATGAAAACATTTTTTTTGTTTTAAAAGACATTTTCGAGAATGAAAAATCCAAGGTCATAACAGATAATGTCATCGATATCGTGGGACTTAAAAGCTTTAAAGATTATTATCCTGATAAAATAAGTGGCGGGATGGCACAAAGAGTTTCGATAGCAAGAGCATTTGCATACCCATCTGAAATTCTTTTAATGGATGAACCCTTTAAAAGCCTTGATATAAGACTCAAGAAAAAATTAATCGACTCTTTTTTTTATCTCTGGGAAATCGACAAAAGAACTGTGATTTTTGTAACTCATGACATAGACGAAGCAGCATATCTTGGAGATGAAATATTTATTCTTGATGAAAAAAGTCCATCAATTATAAAAAATAGTGTCAGGATTGATATTTCTCAAAAAGAAAGACTATCCGACTACAGCAAAATAAGAGAAATTAAAAAAATTCTTACTGACAGCATATGATTAGCTGATCTTTCTTTGAGTTTCCTGTATCCAGCTGGCTAAGACAAACCTTATGGGGAAAATTTAAGCTTAATTTAAATAATTAGCCAAAATGATCAAACTACAAAATAAATAACCCTGCATTGTGATAAAATTTAATAAATAAATAATTTAAATCATAAAATTAATCAGTTTCCGATATGAAATTACCGAAATGACCAAATTTATAAAGACATTAAGCTCCATTTAAATAAATAACTCACTAAAAATCAGTTTTCTGACCCTAAGCATGTTAATAACAGAAAAGCCTTAATTATATTTATTTTTTTATTTTATTTATTTATAAGAGTGACATTTAAAAAATGAGTGGAGCATGAAATACACGGATCATATGCCCTTATCATCATTTCGCATCCAAGCTTTATTTCATCTGCCGTTTTTTCCATTAACATGGGAACCAGCTTGTAGAGATCTTTTTCTATATTGGCATAGTTCATATTGGTAGGAATTATGAGATTGGCTTTTAATATTCTGCCATCACTGTCATAAGTGTAATCATGAATCAATGAGCCTCTCGGGGCTTCTACTATGCCTACTCCTCTTCCGGCTTTGGCTTTCACACTAACCATGGCTTTGTTTTCGTCAAGACCCATATTAAGGACGTTATCAATTATTTTTATTCCGTCATCCACACAATGAACCAATTCTACAAACTGTGCGACATTATTCATAAATGTATTATAGCAGGGAGTTTTTAGCCCAAGCTCAGCGGCATATGTTTTTGCATTATCGCTCAACTGGGAAAAATTATTATTGGTTCTTGCAAGTGAGCCGACCATAAAGGAATCTCTTGATGCTCTGCAGTGCTTTCCAGTAGAATGCTCTACAACGCTTTCGCTTATTTTTCCAAGATAATCCTGAGGCTTTATAATCCAGCCATCACTTGACTTTAAATCTCCGTCATAGAGCGCATACTCATCTTTATCGTAAATACAGATATATTCTGTTTCTCTCTCGAACTCCGGTATCTTCAACGTTTTAAGAACTTTAAGTGAAGTTTCCAGATCAGGATAAAGAGAGACAAGCATGTCTCTTAAATAATGAAGATCTTCTGTTGTTGGAAGCTTTGTGAAACCACCAACTACAGTCGTGATGGGGTGAATAGCCCTTCCTCCCAATACCCTGACAAGTTCATTGCCTATTTTTTTCATCTTAACGGCAATATTAACAACTGCAGGATTTGTTTCAACGAGAGGAATAACACTTCCAAGTCCAAGGAAATCAGGAACAGCCAAAAAATAAACATGCAGACAGTTACTCTGAATGCATTCGCCGTAATTAACCAGCTTTCTAAGACTGAGTATTAAATCATTTAGAGTAACGCCCAGTGCTGCTTCAGTAGCTTTTAAGGATGTAAAAGTATGAGCAACAGAACAAATACCGCATATTCTGGAAGTAATATGAGATGGCTCATTGTACGATCTGCCAACAAGCATTGCTTCAAAAAATCTTGGGGATTCAGGTATTCTCACCTGCAGCTTCTCGATTGTCTTATTTTTTATATCCAGAACAAGATCTCCATGCCCTTCTACTCTTGGGAGTGGCGATACTTCTATATTTAAATTTTCCACCATTTTGCTGACCTCCGGAATTATTTGGATTTTTGTTCTATTTGTTTGAATGAATTGTATAGATTAAAGCCTTCTTTAAGATCTTCGACTGTAAGACCATACCTCTCAAGCAGGTCTTTCTGTGCGTTTACATTAGGATCATCAACAGAGCCTCTGCAGGCAACACATCCGAATCTTGCACTTGGACATCTCGCATTGCATCCTGCTCTTGAAACAGGCCCCTTGCATGTCATACCCAATTCATACAGACAGGTATTCCCAAGTCTTTTGCATTCCACGCAAACAGGATAAGCAGGTATTTCAGGAGTTTTGCCCATAATAAGTGATGTGACAATATTTACAATTTCTGATCTTGTCGGAGGGCATCCTCTGGCATAATAATCTACTTTAACATAAGAATCTATAGGTTTTGCATCAATTGAGTCTATCCATCCTTCTTTGTCTCCATAAACAAGTTCTTTTGCTTTCTGTGTCCCGTAAAGATTCTTGAGACAGTTTAGTCCGCCATTGCAGGCGCAGGATCCAACTGCTATTATCACTTTTGCTATTTTGGCTATATGTTCAAGACGTTCAATATCATGATTTGTTGTTACTGAACCCTCTATGAGTGCAATTTCGTAAGTATCATAATGCTCAGAAATTGCCTCAGTAAAATGAACAACATCTACTGCATTTAAAAAATCAAGCAGATTGTCTTCCAGATTTAACACTTCCAACTGGCAGCCGCCGCAGCCTGTCAGCCCGAAAACTCCAACCTTAGGCTTACTCATTTTACAACGCCTCCTTTAAATTTTTTATATCCCATAAACTGAAAATTGGACCGTCGACACAGCAAAGCTTGTCTCCTATGTGGCAGTGATTGCACTTTCCGACACCGCATTCCATTCTTCTCTCCATGTCCAGGAAAATATTCTCAGGTTTGTATTTTTTTTGTTCAAGTTCAATTATAACAAATTTATACATTACAGGAGGACCGCATACAACTACATAAGTATCCTCAGGTTCATATTTTAATCCAGGTATAAGATTGGTGCAGACTCCCACAGATTCATTCCAATTATTATCAGGTTTGTCTACTGTTAATTTTACGTCCACATCTCCTTTTTTCTTTAATTCCTCTATTTCATCAATATATAAAATGCTTTGAGGTTCAACACAACCATAAATTAAAGATACGCCTTTATAGCTTTTTCTGTCTTCAAGGATAAGCTTCAAAAGCGATCTGACAGGCGCCATACCAAGACCTCCGGCAATAATAACTACGTTTTTACCTTTCATTTTTTCAAAAGGAAAATATCCTTTCCCAAATGGGCCTCTTATGCCTACTTTTGAACCCGGTTTCATTTCATGCATTGCACCGGATACGCTTCCTATTTTTCTTACGCAAAGCTCAAAAAAATCTTTGTTATTGGGTGACGACGGAATCGAAAAAGGAGCCTCTCCAATACCAAATAACGTAACTTCGAGGAACTGTCCAGGTAAAAAGCTGAATTCTTTTTGTTTCTCTGGATCGTCAAATTTTAAAACAAATTGTTTTTCTGTAGGAGTGGGTTGAGTGATTTCAAAAATGGTTGCCAGCTCCGGCGTATAAAGTGATTTATTTTTTGCTTCCTCTATTTTATCCCTAGCCATTTTACACACTCACCTCTTCCTGAATTGAATTAATGTCTTCACAGATATTTATTTTTGCAAGACATGCTTCAATGCACCTTCCACAGCCTACACATGAATTAACACCGAATTTGTCAGCAAAAGTCTTAAGTTTGCATCTGTATCTCTGTTTTAGTCTGTTGGATTTTGTAGACCTGAAATTATGGCCTCCTGAAACAAGTCCATATTCACAGATCATGCAGGAATCCCATTCTCTTGACTTGGTTCCTTCTTTAAGATTTATATTCATATCATCTTTGACATTAAAACAGAAACAGGTTGGACAGACAAGATTGCATGACCCGCAGCTGAAACAATTTTTTGATAATTTATCCCACAGCAAGTTTTTAGCATAAGTAATTTCAAAATTTTCGTGAAAGCCTTCAATATCTGCTTTTGATTTAAATTTCTTCCTGTACTGCTTCATAAAGGCGTCATAATCAGCGAAATCTTTGGCTGATGCTTCAGTTACATCCGCATGATTTGCCAAAAGTCCATTCCCCTTAGGTGTTGCCACCCTTACAAAATATCTGTCTCCGAGATCACTTAAAAATAAATCAAATCCGGATTTGACAGACTCTGATTCCATCTGGAGAGCAAAATTATTTTCATCCGGTTCAGTATCCATTCCGATAATAATAAGATTATTTCTTTTTTCCATATAATTTTCATCAACAAAATCTGTTGTAAATATCCTGTCAAGAAAATTGACCCCGTTTAAATCCCATGCATTTATGGCAAAAAGTATCTTTTCGCTGCTTTTATTGATTGGAGTCAGACTAATACCTTCTCCAAACTTATAGCTTAGCAAGTCTTCTGTTGAGGGGAAAAGTATCTTTTTTGCAGGAGGAAGAGTTGTTTTTTTATAGTTTATATCAATTTCATTTGAATCTTTAATCGGAACAAAATCATAAATCTTATCACCTGTTTTTTTGGGTCCAATTAAATCATACCCTAAAACAAGTCGCGACAAAAAAACATTGTAATCCTTTTTGTCTAAAATCTTATATAACATCAGTACCCTCCTGTTATTAAAAATAATTACTAAAAACGGAATACTTCGGACTGTTTTTAAAAAAATTCTTTATAATTATAACATCAATACTTTATAAAAAGCACTAGAATAAGGACAAAATTTAAATCAGTTCCAGGTAAATGTCTCAGCTTTTGTTAAATACTTTTTTAAAATGAACATTAAATGAAACTTGTAATTTCCATAAGTTTCATCTTAGGCGCCAATTATTAGAAACAGGCAAACTAATGTTTAAAAATATATAATATTTTTAAATAATAAGCTAACGTTGTTATTTAATAAATTCTTCTATTTTTGCAAGCAGTGCATCCGGCTTTATTGTTTTTTCAAGTACTGCTTTTACTGGAAGCCAGGTGCTGTCAGGCTCGAAGCCGAATACAAGATTCATTTTGTCTCTGATGCCGGTGAGCATAAGAACAGGAATAGACTTTAACTGTTCGTCCTGCGGAAGAAGTCTGCTTACTTCAAAACCTTCAGTATTCTTGGTCATCATAACATCAAGAATAATAAGATCCGGCAAAAATATTTTTGCTTTTTTTATTCCTTCTTCTCCGTTAGGAGCAGAATCAAATTTATATCCTCTTGCAGTGACAATATTTTCAACAGATGATGTAAAATCCGGATCATCGTCTATCATAAGTATCTTTTTTTCACTCATAATATTTTCCTCCTCTGATATTTATAAGTTTACTAATTATTTAAGGCTTCAATCATACCACTCTCGGCCCTTAGATTGTTTATTATCTCAGCAATTTTTTTTGTGGTCAACTTTTCATAAACTTTTTCATTAATCATCATTACCGGAGCAAGGCCGCAGCATCCCAGACAATACTTAGCCTCAATAGTAAAGAGGCCGTCATTGGTAGTTTCATTAAGGTCAATATCCAGTATGTCTTTAACCTTGTCAAGGACACGCTTTGAACCTTTTACATAGCATGCTGTACCAAGACAAACTGAAATAACATATTTTCCTCTTGGTGTTAATGTAAAATAATGATAAAAAGTAACAATACCCCAAATTCTTGCTGTAGGTATTTCTAGATTTTTACTTATGGTTTCTATAGCTTCCTGGCTTATATAACCATATATATCCTGCGCTTTATGAAGAATAGACATAAGAGCAGCATTATAGTAGCCTTTGCCGTGCTTTTCCTCTATGAACTTTATCAGCTCTTCTTTCTTAGTTTCAGATACTTTAATGCTTTCAGTAATATTAACCATTTTTCACCCCATTTTATATAAACTTTTTAACTAAAATCAATTATTTGCGATAAATACCTTCCGGATATTTCTTATCATAATGCGTGTGCAGTATTTTATGAGATTTAGGTCCAAGAGGCCTCTCAAAGAACTCCTTATAAATCCTCTGTATTTCAGGATTTTCATGGCTTCTCCTTATTGTCTTTCCTCTGTCTATATCATAGAGAACGGCTGCTCTTTTTTTCATTAATTCCTCATCAAGAGCAATGTAACCTGAACCTGCAGGATAGGGCTGACCTCCGCCGTTAATGCATCCACCCGGACATGACATTATTTCAATAAAATGATATCTTTGCGGATCCTTCTTGATCATATCAATTATTGTGTTTGCGTTGCCAAGACCATGAGACACCGCAACTCTTATTTCTTTATCGCCCATTTTAACGGTCGCTTCTTTTATTCCTTTAAATCCTCTAAGTTCGGTAAATTCTATGTCTATTATTGTTTCACCTACATAAAGCTCATAGGCTGTTCTGAGTGCAGCTTCCATA
Source organism: uncultured Actinomycetota bacterium (assembly GCA_964398155.1). Classification (GTDB taxonomy): domain Bacteria; phylum Actinomycetota; class Humimicrobiia; order Humimicrobiales; family Humimicrobiaceae; genus JAMDDL01. The sequence goes on from CAYNMO010000033.1 coordinate 12,491, forward strand.
ACGCCGCCCGTTACACCAAATATTGCGGCAGCACCGCTGGAATATCCAAACAGATTATCAAATTCTTCACCTTCGATATTTAACAAATCGATACCCGCTGATTTAATCATCCATGCTATTTCCCTTGTTGTTACTACTGCATCGGTAAGCCTGTTTCCGTCAAGATTTAATTCATCTCTGGCTGCTTCATATTTTTTTGCAGTACATGGCATTATTGCCACGCTATAAATATCTTTAGGATCGATATTACTTTTTTTGGCATAATATGTTTTTAAAACGGAGCTCATCATGCTCATAGGAGACTTGCAGGTAGATATATTTGGCAAAATGTCTGAGTGAAACTGTTCAGCATATTTGATCCATGCTGGAGAACAGGAAGTTATCATTGGCAGAACGCCGCCAGTTGTAACTCTCTCCAGAAATTCATACCCTTCTTCCATTATTGTAAGATCAGCTGAAAACTGTGTGTCAAAAACAAGATCAAAACCCAGTTTCCTTAAAGCTGCAACAAGCTTTTTCTCCAGATTAATGCCCGGCTCCAAACCAAAAGCCTCACCAATGGCAGCTCTTACGGCAGGAGCAATCTGAACAATTTTTGTTTTGCTGCTGTTTGATAATTCTTTAAACAATTCAACTGTATGGTATTTTTCTGACAATGCAGCTGTAGGACAAACAGTGATGCACTGTCCACAGTTAATACATACAGATTCACTGATGGGAGCATTGTATGCTGTCATTATTTCAGAATTAAAACCTCTGTTTGCGAAATTAATTGCGTTTACTCCCTGAATTTCGCTGCATAAACGAACACATCTCCCGCAAAGAACGCACTTGCTTGGATCCCTTGTCATTGAAGGCGAGGACATGTCTATAGTGTGTACATTTTTTTCACCTGAAAAATGCTTCTTTTTAATTCCAATTGTTCTTGAAAGCTCCTGTAATTCACAATTACCATCTCTTTCGCATATATTGCAGTCTTCAGGATGATTATCAAGCAGTAATTCCAGTATATCTCTTCTTACTTTACGCAATTCTGCGGAATTTGTTTTAATTTTCATTCCTTCTACAACTTTTGCAGTACAGCTGGTAACATAATTTGCTGCACCTTCAACTTCAACTATACATATTCTGCATGCGCCTTCAATAGAAAGCTTGGGATGATAACACAGTCTTGGGATATGGAAACCAATTTTATCAAGAGCCTGCATTACTGTCTGGTCGTTTTCGACCTGATATTCTTTATTGTTTACTTTAATTGTTATATTACTGCTCATTATCCTTTATCCTCCTTGTCACATCTGAGGCAATGTTTTGCTTCACATACTGCCTGATATCTTGAAAAACCTAATTCTGTTTCTTTAAAATTGTTCTTTCGTTCTTCAGCTTCGAGCATTGGCATCTTAAATCTCTTTAAGCTTTCAATTTCTTCATCTGTCATTTCTAAAAGTTCTACCTCTGCAGCAGGCTTTGTGACTTCATACTGCATTATAAGCTCTTCTCCTCTGATGAACTTGTCAATCATTTTTGCTGCTGCTTTTCCATCAGCCATTGCCTGTGTTACTGTGCCTGGACCGGAAACAACATCTCCTCCGGCAAAAACCTTCTCTTCACCCGCATACATTGTTTCAGGATGAACTTCTATGGTTTTCCACCTGGAAAGTTTTAATCCGTTTCCTCCGGCTATAGACTCAATATCCGGTTCCTGGCTTATTGCAGGGACAAGCGTGTCTATCTCAATAATAAATTCTGAACCTGGGATCGGGACAGGCTTTCTTCTGCCACTCTTGTCTATGTCTCCAAGCTCCATTTTTATGCATTCCAGCCCGGTTATTTTTCCCTTTACAGCTATAACCTTTACAGGAGCAACAAGAAATTCAATATCTATTCCTTCTTTTAATGCTTCATTAACTTCTTCTTCCCATGCAGGCATCTCATCTTTTGTTCTTCGATAAAGCAGTTTTACTTTTTTGCCCAGACGGTTAATGGTTCTCAGTGCATCTATTGCAGCGTTTCCGCCACCAATCACAGCAACATTTTCACCAATATTCACCTTGTTACCCATATTAATGTCTCTCAATAAATCAACAGCATCAATAATGCCTTCTTAGTCTTCCCCTGGTATTCCAAGCTTTAATCCTTTTTGAGCTCCTGCAGCAACAAAAATTGCGTCAAAATCTCTTTTTAGATCTTCAAACTTTACGTCTTTTCCTATGTCTGTATTAAGCTTTAATTCAATACCCAGCTTCAGGATATTATCAATTTCATGATTAAGTAAATTTTTTGGAAGTCTGTACTCAGGAATTGCAACTGCCAGCATTCCTCCAGCCACAGATAGTTTTTCAAAAATTGTAACGCTGTATCCTTCAAGTGCAAGATAATAAGAACAGGTAAGCCCTGATGGTCCTGAACCTATCACTGCAACTTTTTTATTTTTTTGTGCTTTTATTACAGGTTTTGCCTGAATTTTATTTTCAATGCCGTAATCAGTCAGAAATCTCTTAAGTTCCCTTATCTTGATTGAATCATCAATTTTCCCTCTTCTGCATTTGGTCTCACAGGGATGATGACAAACTCTACCGCAAATTACAGGAAGAGGATTTTCATGATATAAAAGGGTAAGTGCCTTGTCTATTTTTTCCTGCGCAATTAAACCAATATAAGAAGGTGCGCCACTCCCTCCAAGAAGGCAGGCATGCTGACACGGAGATGAAATTATGCCTTTACAGACAACCGCAGGACATTTTTTATATTTGACATGAGCAGTGTATTCATCTCTGAAATATTTTATAGTAGTCAGAACAGGATTTGGAGCTGACTGCCCAAGACCGCAGAGAGCTGTCTTTTTGATAAGGTTTGCCAGTCTCTCCAGCTTCTCAATATCTTCTTCTTCACCTTTGCCGGCAGTTATTTTTGTAAGTAATTCAAGCATTCTTCTTGTGCCTTCTCTGCATGGCGTGCACTTGCCGCATGACTCATTTTGAGTAAATTCAAGAAAATATCTTGCTATATCTATCATGCAGTCATCTTCATCAAGAACAATCATGCCTCCCGAACCCATAATAGATCCAAGAGCCTTAAGAGAGTCATAGTCAACGGGAGTTTCAAGAAACTGCTCCGGTATACATCCACCTGAAGGACCGCCTGTTAACACTGCCTTGAATTTTTTACCATTTTTTATTCCACCGCCAATATCATAAATAATTTCTTTTAAGGATATTCCCATCGGCACTTCAATTAATCCTGAATTGTTAATTTTGCCGGCAAGGGCAAATACCTTGGTT
>CAYNMO010000033.1:15781-16148 GCA_964398155.1 uncultured Actinomycetota bacterium
TACTTGCCTGTGTTCCGATTGATGCAAAACTTTCATATCCGTCAAGTATGATAACTGCTATATTTGCAAACGTTTCAACATTATTTATAAGAGTAGGCTTGCCCCACAAACCGGAGACAGCAGGATAAGGCGGCTTTGTATTTGGAGTACCTCTGTTTCCTTCGATGGAATGAATAAGTGCAGTTTCTTCTCCACAAACAAAAGCACCTGCACCGAGAACAAGTTCTATGTCAAAATCAAAATTAGTTCCTAATATATTTTTACCCAGAAAGCCATATTTTTTTGCATCTTTAATTGCCTTTCGCAGTCTTTCTATAGCCAGTGGGTATTCAGCTCTGATATATACAAATCCTTTTTTGGCACCAAT
>CAYNMO010000034.1:0-15613 GCA_964398155.1 uncultured Actinomycetota bacterium
AATAAAGTCAATAAAATATGATTTCAAAACATGGAGGTAAAGCTGTGAGTGAATTCGTTTTTGAACCTGCTGAGTTTGTGCCGTTTAAAGACAAGGCCGTACTGGAAAAAGCAAGGTCAGTTCACGGCAAGGAACTTGAAAAATATTCAAATGATAAAATGAAGATAAAAGTCATTAAAAACCCACACCCGATTATAATAGGCGATATATTTACAAGGATTAAGATGTCAGATGACCAGAATAAAAAACAGGTTCTGATATTGGGAAATCCGGAGCCTGAAACATATATTCCGGTCGCAGAGCTTATTAATTATCATAAAGTTAATTGCCGTAATGTTTATATATTTGCAATGGATGAATGGGCGGACCAAAACGGGAATATTGCGCCGACAACCTATAAGGCGGGATTTGCGCACTCACTTCTAAAATATTTTGTTTACCAGATAGACGAAAAACTGCGCATGCCAATTGACCAAGTTTTTTACCCGACAAATGCAAATATAAAGGACTACTCAAAAATGATTACTGAAACAGGCGAAGGCGGCGCAGATGTGTGCTACTCAAGCCCCGGCTGGGCAGGGCACATAGCTTTTGTCGATCCCGTGCCAGAGTTTCTTAAAGATAATATTGACGAGTATCTCAAACAGGATGCAAGAATACTGACTTTGCATCCCATGACAATATGCCAGAATTCGCTCCACGGAGTTTTTGGGCAGTCAGGCGACATTGCAAATGTGCCTCCCCGGGCCGCAACAATAGGTCCTGCCGATGTTGCCCGTTCAAGAGTAAGAATAGAGCTGCATTCGCTTCAGACCATGGGAACATTTGTTTCCTGGCAAAGAATGACATCAAGACTGATATTGCTGGGCCCCGTGACACCATATGTGCCAAGTTCGATATTCCAGATTCTGGACACCCAGGTTTATGTCAGCGAAGAAATCGCTGCACCTTTTGAATGCTGGGAGACAGTGGGTTACTGACAGGAAATAATTACTGGATTGATAGAAGGGGATTGGTTTTGCCCTGGACATGAAGGAAGCTCTGGGTATTTCAAGGAACTGCACCTTGTATTTTATTCTGTCAGAATTAAGAAAGAGCATTCATATTTGTTATTTAATGATTAAATAAATTTTATCAGGTATTTTTTGGATGTTATCGTAAAGTTTTCCATGGTATTTTAGTGGAATCAATAAAGAAAATTATAGCTAAATCAGTCAGCTGACGGAAATAAAAAAACAGGAGGAAGGAATTTATATGAAAATAGAAATTGATCACATCGGACTTTTAACAAACGAAAAGAAGGAAAAGGAAAAATTTGTAGATGGCCTGAAAGTCTGGATCACTGATCCAAACGACAGTCCGTTTCGTATCGAATGGCTTCGTTTTGAAAGCGATAGCCCGGCACCCGGGCCGATGAAGGAAAAAACGCACATTGCTTACCTGGTCGATGATTTGGAGGAAGCGTCCAAAGGACTTAAAGTTTTGATGGAACCTTTTAAAACAGAAAATTTCTTAAAAATTGGCTTCTATGAAAATGAAGACGGAACTGTTTTTGAATTGATGCAGTTTTTAGGAATAAACTCGGACAAGTAATTATTAAACTGGTTGAAATTATACTGGTTGATTATTCAATAGTTGAACAAATAGCTTGAACTCTACGCAGGCAGGACACGAGGTGCTGTCTGACTGTGGCAGGAATTTGGCTGTTGCCAGGCGTAATAGTTTTGATATTGACAAATACAGTGGTTTTGATATTATTTAGTTACTAACAGTACTTTAATTATTAATTCGGTTAATTTATTGATTAATTTTATTGTTCGATTGTTTAAAAAGGCTTGATTAAAAACTTTCAAATTTAATTTTAACTATTAATTCTGCAAAAATTGAATTTTTCAACAGTAACGGCTCAATTAAAAATAACAAGTTTTACTCAGGGATTATGGCACAATCATTGAAATTTGTAAGAACAGCAAGCTCCGAACTTCAGTTTAAAATAAACCAGTCCATTATATTTAATTATTTAAGGGAAAACAGTCCAATATCCAGGGCAAAGATTTCCCAGGACCTGAAAATAAGCGCACCGGCAGTATCCCGTGTAGTCGAGAAATTAATCTTTGAAAACTATGTCCTTGAAACAGAAAAGCAGGAGACAAAGAGCGGGAAAAGACCCACACTTCTTGCTTTGAATATAGAAAAAGGTTTGGTGCTTGGTATAGACCTCGGGGGTGAAAAGATAAGAATGTCGCTTATGGATTACGGGGGGAATATTGTCAGGAAATATTCAGGTCCCGAAATACTGGACACCCTTGACATAGAAGAAGTCTTAAAGGAAGAAATCTCTGGGATTTTTGATGATTGCAGAAAAAATAAATTAAATTATTCAAATCCTCCTGAAATCCAGTCAATTTGCATAGCAATTCCTGCTGACGTGGATCCTGTTTCGGGAAAAATAATAAGCGCCCCGCTATATGGCAGTTGGAGAAATATTAATTTAAAAGAAAAGATCGGCTCAATGTTTGATATCCCAGTTTTTATTGAAAACAATGTCAGCCTTGCTTCCTGGGGGGAAAAGAATTGCGGGCGAGGAAAGAATTATTCAAATATCGTTTTTCTCGAAATAAGCAATGGTGTAAAAGCCGGAATAATCATTAATAATTTTTTACTAAAAGGGGAAAATGGTTATGCAGGGGAGATTGGTTTTACCATTGTAAATACAGAAAATCTTGGATTTAAGATAATAAATAAAGGATTTCTGGAAAAGTTCGCGTCCATTACCAGTATCAAAACAAAGGCTTTAAAATCCATAAAAGAAGGCAGCGAATCTATTATTTTGGAACTGGCAGATAATGACCCAAGCCGGATTGAACCGTCGATAGTATGTGAGGCCGCCATGAGAGGCGACAAACTGGCAAATGAGATAATTGAAAATGTAGTAAAACTTTTAGCTGTGGCAATGATTAACCTGATACTTATTATGGATCCAAAGATTATTATTTTGGGAGGTTATATATTTAATCTTCCTCATAAAAATGAATTGTTTGTTGACCCAATCAGGAATTACATTTCAAAATCAATTCCTTTTGAAATACCGGAAATAGCGCTGTCTCAGCTTGGCGACGACGCTGCAATAATGGGTTCATGCTTTATGGCAATAGAAACTCTTTTGGCTGGGGAATTTCCATATAAGATAGATCAGGGATAATGCCGCACCAGCCAGAGGCAACATTAAAACATTATTTGGAAGGTCGTGTGTGCACCAAGCTTGTGTATTTTTACTTCTTGACAATATGATTAATTTTGATATTCTTTAATTACTAACAGTACTTTAATTATTAGCCTGACCCATATAAAAGGAATAAGGATGTATAATTTGGTTGTAAGGGAGCCTGAGCTTTCAGTTCAGGCGTATCTGGAGCGTATCAATTATCATGGACCTACTGATGCAAGCCTAAAGACTTTGTCCGCTCTTCAGGAAGCTCATCTGTCCAATGTGCCTTATGAAAATCTGGATATACTGGCCGGAATACAAAATTCACTTGCTCCTGCCAGCCTGTACGAAAGAATTGTGGTAAATCACCGAGGCGGATACTGCTTTGAATTAAACGGATTGTTTGCATGGCTGCTGGAAAAGCTCGGCTTTCAGCTTGTTGAGTATTTTGGACGCTGGCTCAAATATGAACCCATTGAAATCCCCATGTGCAGACACAGAATACCACGTGTGGAAATTGGAGGGAAATCTTATATAGCTGATGTCGGTTTGGGACATTTTGGCTCCCCAAGGCCACTGCTGTTTGAGGAAGGGCTGGAGCAGGACCAGGATGGTGAAAAGTTCAGGATTGTCCGTCATGAAAAAATGGGCTGGATAGTTCAGGATTGTTACAAAGGACAGTGGGGCAACGTTTTTTCATTTTCGGAAGACCCAAAACAGCCAATTGATTATTTTCAGCCGCACTGGTATTGCATAACTCATCCCGATTCATTATTTAAGAACAGCACAATGGTTTACATAAGGACCCCTCAGGGGCGCAATACGATTTTTGACGTAACCGACAAGATTACGGGGGAAAAAGTACAGCAATTCAGGATATTTAAGGGAGACACGCTGGAAACATTCATTCCAAGAACTGACCAGGAATACGAAGACTCATTGAAAAAATACTTTGGCATTGATATTGAAAAGTGAGAAGTATTTTTAAAAAGTTACTATTTTTTATTTCAAAATATAAAACAAAATTTTTTTACAGGGAGATCAGTCATGAGAAATATAAGTAAAATAGCGCCTGATTGGTGGGACTATACAACGCTGGATGAAGAAATTTTAAATGATGCCGCCAGACTTACAGAAAAAGATATAAAGCAGCTTGCAAGGCCGGGTTTTGCAATTAATTTTTATGAGACAATAGAATCTTTCTATCTTGCAGAAGCCCTGGAATATATTTCCTGCTGGAAAAAGGCAACCGCTGATAAACCGGCCGGAATATGCGGCCCGATAGGGCCCACCGAGCAGCTGCCGCTGGTTGCGCAATTGGTCAACGATCTGGAAATAAACTTAAAAAATGGGCATTTCTGGGGCATGGACGAATGGTATCTGGACGGAAAAGAAGTGCCCGTGACAAATGATTTAAGTTTTGCCAAAGCAGATTTGGATTTATGTTTTAACAGGATTAAAAAAGAATTAAGAATGCCCGATGAAAATATACATTTTTTAAGAGCAGACAATATAAAAGAATATTGTAAATCTTTTGATGAGACCAAATGCATGATTATGCAGGGAGGTCAGGGCGAAGTCAAACACTGGGCCTTTAATGATCCGGTAAAGAGGGAAGGCAAATATAAGGACAGCCCTCCGAGTCCCCTTGAATACAGAGAGCTGCAAACAAGAATAGTCTCTTTGCATCCGCTGACTATTATACAAAATGCCAGAACTTCCGGTGGAGGAGTTGTCTCCAATATTCCGACACAGGCAATATCAGTCGGGCCCGTACAAACATGGAAATCAGGCAGGGTATCAATATGGCACGCAGGCTGTCACGACAATCCTTTTGGAATGCGCCTTACTGCTATGATGATTTCCAAAAAAGTAGCAGATTCTTCTGTTCCAATGTCTTTGCTTGCAGATCATCCGGATGTTTTATTTAACTTTTACAGACCCGGACTGGGGTCATGTGCTGTAGAGATGCATTAGGAACACAAAACTTAAAAAAAATAAAGAGCGTATTTTGCCTGTGTGTGTAAAGAATTTGTATGTGCGTATAAGAAACAAGCTTATGAGCGTGAACAGCCTTGCTGTCTGGGCAAAGAGCATTTGTTGATATTTTTCATAAAAACAAATAAACACTTTTTATTACTGATATCAATTACTGATTTATTACTAACATCATTATGATCTGAAAGGAAGGAATGTATGTCTGCAGAACAAAAGTACCCAAATCTTTTTAAGCCGCTTCGCATCGGAAGCGTGGTGGCTAAAAACAGGGTTAACTTTGAACCTACTGCAATAAGCTGCTCAAATGCAGATGGCTCTGTAAGTGAGCTCGATATTGCAGTATATTCAGAAATAGCCAAAGGCGGCTACAGCATGATAAATATCGGCGGGGTTACTCCTGATTCCAAGACAGGCCGTGTAACTGTTACGGGTGTAATTGCTGATGAAGACAATATGATACCGGGACTTGCAAGACTTGCAAAAAGTATCCAGAAGTATGGTGCTCTTGCAATTCCTCAATTACAGCATCCGGGAAGACAATGCCCTATGCCCAAAGGCAGCTATCTTTCAACCAATGACTCAGTAGTAAAACTTCCTTGGTCAGCAGGACACGAGATAGTCTTTGCAAATGCAGAAGAAAAAGGAAAAGAGATCAAGGCAATGTCCACAGCCGAGGTTCTTGACCAGGTTGAGAATTTTTCCCTGGCGGCATGGAGATGCCAGGCAGCCGGAATGGATGCAGTATGTCTGCACGCAGCACATGGCTACCTTCTTTCAGCATTCTTAAGCCCTTACCTTAACCGTCGTATCGACCGTTTCGGAGGCAGCTTTGAAAACCGTATGCTTTTCGTATTATCTGTTATCAAAGAGATTCATAACAAGTGCGGAAATGATTTCCCGGTTATGGTCCGTTTCTCTGCCAATGAGTGGGTTCCCGGTGGAATTGATGTAGAAGAAAGCAAGAAAATAGCAGTAGCCCTGGAGATGGGCGGCGCAGCAGCAATCGACCTTAGCCAGTGCATACAGGAAACTCCGGGTGCAGGATTTGATCCCATGCAGTATCAGGAAGGCTGGACGCTATACTCTGCTGAAGCCATAAAACCTCTTGTAAAGATACCTGTAATAATCAGCCACCAGCTGAGAGACCCTGCTTTCTGTGATAAAATTATTGCTGACGGCAAAGCAGACATGATAGGTATGTGCAGGCAGGCATTGGCTGATCCTTATTGGCCAGTAAAAGCACAGCTTGGCAAACCTGAAAAGATCCGTAGATGCATCTCATGCCTTACCGGCTGCTGGCAGGAATCACTGATGGCCAAGAAAGATATCGCTTGTGCGGTCAATCCTGTTTGCGGTGACTTAAACTTCTATAATATGGATAAAAACAAAGCCAGCCGTTCAATGAAGATAGCTATCGTCGGCGGCGGCCCGGCAGGTATGGAAGCTGCAAGATGGGCAGTGCTGCGAGGGCATAAGCCGACCATTTTTGAAAAGAAAAACGAGCTTGGCGGCGCAATGCTTGGCTGCTGCCTGGTTCCGGATAAAGACAAAATGAAATGGCATGCCGACTGGTTAAGAAATGAGATAAAAGACCTGGGCGTCGAAGTTAAAATGGAACATGAACCTACATTAGAAGAGCTAAAGGGTTATGAGGTCGTTCTTAATGCAACAGGTGCAGTAAGCTATGTTCCGGAAGTCCAAGGCTTAAAAGATAAAGTTGTTTCAATGGAAGAAGCGTTCTCCTGCCCGAAGGCAACATGCGAGTTCTATCCAAAAGGAAGCGGACGAAAAGGTGTTAAATTAGGCGAGAAAGTCATAGTCTGGGGAGACCACTATGGCGCAGCCGACCTTGTGGCTTTCCTTGGTGCCGCAGGCAAAGACGTGACCGTTGTAACAGACAGAAAAGAGTTTGGCTCAAGTGTTGAAGTAATACATATGTATGTCTTAAGAAAACGTATGGCACAGGGCGATGCGGAAGGACTTAATTCAAAACCATACAAGTTCCCTGTCAAGATGTTCCAGAGTTCAACTATTTATAACATCGGTGATAAAGAAGTTAAAATAATCGATAAAAACTTAACTATCACAACAGTGGCCGCTGACGACATAGTGACCTGTTATACAAAACCTAATACAGCGCTGGACGGCTTGTTTGCGAAAGTCGAAGCTGCAGGAATACCTGTTGTTACAGTCGGAGATGCAAAGAGCCCAAGAAACCTGCACGCAGCAATCAAAGAAGGAGCTTCTTTCGTACTTCAGCTGGATCCTGACACCTGTGTCAAGAATCCTAATGGGGCGCTTCTGGACGAACTCCCGATGGATGTTAAGGTGCAGCTTGGTTTCTAAGAAGTGCACTGATTCCGCTGGAATGAAAGTATCTTTGGAGTGGAATTAATTTTCAAACAAAAATTGAAAATTAGTAACAGTATTTTATTTGCAAATCCAGTTTTGCTATAATATTGCAAGAGCATTGCTGACAGTTACGTTTGGAACGGAAAACAGGACGATAAACATTGATAACCCGAGAGCGCATAAGTTGGCAATGCAGGTGCAGTAAAAAGAAAAAATAAAATACTGCAATATAAAACCCTTATTAAAAAGGAGAAAGAAATGAAGAGACCATTATTATTGTTAATGGTTGTGGCAATGGTTATAGCTTTAATAGCTACCATTGGACTAAGTGGATGCAAGCCGGCCGCCGCCGCCGAGACAACCGCAGCCGCAACTACTGCTGCAGCCGCAACTACTGCTGCCGCAGAGACAACCGCAGCCGCTACTACAGCAGCCCCTGAAACCACTGCTGCAAAGAAGTTGGTTTTCGGAAACCTTCCTACATCAATGTCAGATGAATGGAATGGCTTCAGCGTTGAAAACTTCAAATTTGCTGCAGCGTCAAAAGGTGTAGAAGTACAGGTTATTGATGCAGCATGGGATGGCGCAAAACAGTTGGCCAACCTTGAAGATCTTATAAGTAAAGGTGTAGACGCAATCAGCGTATTCGTCTGGACACCTGAAAGTGGAGAGCAGTATGCAGAAAAAGCAAAAGCAGCAGGCATACCAATTTTCTTTGAAAACACCAAACTGAGTTCTGATCTTATCGATTATACATTCAAAGGCGATTATGTTTTTAACGTAGCCTGTGAATACGATAACATTGGCTATGAAGCAGTAAAATGGCTTGACACAAAATATCCAGGCGCAAAGATTCTCTATGTAAGGGGCCAGCCGGGAATGGGAATCGTCGAAGCTTATGAAGCAGGCGTGGAAAAAGCTATTGCTGAATCAACAAGCGGAACCACTATTGCTATCAGAAAAGATACACAGTGGGATACACTTACTGCTCAGCCTGAAGTTTCTGACGTTATAGCATCAGGAGAAAAATTTGATGCGATTTTTGCAAATAATGAGCCAATCGCACAGGGATGCTACAATGCATTAAAAGATGCCGGACTTGAAGGGACCGTTCCAATTATCGCAACTGGTGGTGGCCCGACAGGACTCAAGCAGTTCGATGCAGGTATTATCGATGCAACTGTTGCATCACCTGTAAGCCTGCAGGGACTTTGGTTGTTTAAGGCAATGTGGCTGTTTACATCACAGGGCATTACACCTCCGGAAAAATTCATACCTCTGCCTAACATGGTAATTACAAAAGATAATCTTTCTGAAAATATTCCATGGGTAGCATCTGAAGATATGTTTAAATATGTAGGTGGACTGGATTCCTGGTAAACCGATTTAAGGGCTAGTGTTTATCAAACTAGTCATCAGCTATAAATAGTTTTGCGGTCCTGTGTATCAAACAGGCACAGGACCGCAAAACAAAAAATATCAAAACTGCAATTATTAATTTTTATCTGGACAGCATATGGAAAACAATTTATCAGAAAAAGAAAAAATACTGGATGTAAAAAATCTTTCCAAAGAATTTCCCGGAGTAAGGGCTCTGACAGGTTTTAACTTTGATCTTTACAAGGGCGAAGTTCATGGTCTGATTGGAGAAAATGGAGCCGGCAAATCAACTTTTATAAAGTTATTGTCCGGTGCTTTTCAGCCTGACAGCGGAGAAATAATTATAGGCAGCGAAAAACATAATTTTTTTACACCCCATATAGCAAGAAGACTTGGAATTCAGACCGTTTATCAGGAAGACATTCTTGTCCCCTGCATATCTGCTGCAGAGAATATTTTATTGGGCACCGAACTGCTCAACGGCAGAAAATTCTTTGTGAGCTATAGCAAAATGCTTAGTCATACAGACAAACTCGCAAAACAATTCGGAATAAATATAAGGGCAGATGAAATATATGAGAAACTGAGCCCTTCGGACCAGCAGTTTGTTAAAATACTTAAAGCTCTGGCCCAAAAACCAAAAGTGCTCATTCTTGATGAGCCAACACAGGCCTTTAATGTTAAAGATATAGGTCTTGTAATTCAGATGGTAAAAATGATCTCCAAAGAAGGAGTGGTAGTTATATATATTGCTCATGACCTCGATGAAATCATCGAAGTTGCCGACAGGGTAACAGTACTAAGGGACGGCGTAAGCATAAAAACCCACAATAAAACCCTTGAAACATTTAAACCTGACCTTCTTGCAAAAGAAATGATAGGGCGTCCGGTGGATCTTTTTTACAAGAAAAAAGAAAGTCCCGTGGGTGATTATGTTTTTGAAGTACGGGGTCTTAAGCTCAAGGAATCTTCAGTGCCGATAAACTTCAAAGTAAAAAAGGGAGAAATCCTTGGCCTTGCCGGGTTAAAAGGCTCGGGCCGTTCAGAAATTGCAAGGGCAATTTTCGGAGCTTACAGGAAGTATGAAGGCAAGATTTTCTATAATGGAAAAGATATCACTCCTTCAAATCCGATACAGGCAGTTAAATCAGGGTTGGCGCTTCTTACTGAAAGCAAAAAGACAGACGGCCTTTTTTTGGGAATGCCGGTTGACCAGAATATTACTGTGGTCGGATTGGACAGTATTGGTAAATTTTTCTTAAGCTTGAAAAAAGAAAGAAAACTATCAAAGGAATATGTAAGCAAATTAAATATAAAAACTCCTTCTTTAAATAAAGAAGTAAAATTTTTAAGCGGCGGTAATCAGCAAAAAGTAGTTCTTGCAAAATGGCTCTTTAAAGGCGTTGACATATTGATTGTAGATGAGCCCACACACGGTATCGATGTAAATGCAAAAACTGAAGTGTACGAGTTGTTTACTGAGCTTGCTGCAAGCGGAAAGTTAATTATTATGATTTCTTCAGAAATGCCGGAGCTTATATCATTAAGTGACAGGATAATCATAATCAGGAATTTTGAAATTTCAAAAGTGCTCGAAAAAAGTGAGATTAACGAAGAAAATATTTTATCAGGCTTTATGGGAGGAAATTAAAGGTGTCAAACTCTACAGAAATCAAACAAAAAGGAAACGGACCGGGTTCGAATGCCAGTTCTAATACCAGAAAACTGGGATTTTTAAACAACCAGATTACGTATCTGGTATTGGTAATTATAGTAATTGGAGTAGTTGCCACTATAATAAATCCAAAATTTTTAACCCTCAGGAATTTTTTAAATGTCATGCAGCAGATTTCCACACTGGGCATCCTGACAATGGGTATGTCTTTGCTGATGATATCCGGTGGTCTTGATATTTCAATAGGCAACATGACCGGGCTGATCGCAATCGTTTTTGCAAGGCTGCTTTTATCGGGGAGAAGTATTTTTCTCGGTGTAATTGTGGCCCTTGCTTTGGGTATTATTTTAGGCTTTATTAATGGCCTGATAATTGCCAAGAGTAAAGTCACGCCCCTTATTATTACACTGGGCATGAATTATGTTTTCCTGGGAATAGCCTTAATAGTCGGAGGCGGCAGGCCCCAGTCCATCACCGGGCAGTTTGAATTTCTTGGGCAATCAAAAATAGGCGGCGTCGTTCCGGTGGCCATTATTATTTTTCTGGCAATATTTGCCTTTGCATTTTTACTTAGAAAATATACCAAATACGGAAGAAGGCTCAATGCAATTGGCGGAAATACTCTGGCCGCATACTTGTCCGGAATCAACGTTGATATGCATATAATATCACTTTATGCATTATCAGGGCTCATAGTAGGTTTTACTGCACTGATTCTTGTATCAAGACTGGGCATGGTTCAGGCAGATGTCGGTGGAAATTTTGCGCTGCAGGCACTTGCTGCTGCCATCATAGGAGGCATTACTTTTGAAGGCGGTAAAGGAAGCCTTGTAGGCGCTTTTTTTGGAGTCCTGCTTCTTGGTATTTTAAATAATGCATTAAACATAATCGGGGTTTCTTCATTTACCCAGACAATAGTTCTGGGAGCAATAATTGTTGTTGCCACAGTAATAAGCAATATCGGGAAAATGAGAAGATAAATAATCAACTTTTAATTAAAAGGAGAAGAAATGAAAAAGAATATTGCAGTTGTTACTTCCACCTATCCAAACTATAGCGGCAAGGAAGCTATTGAAGGTATTTCAAAAGCCGGCTTCAAGTACATAGAACTTGCGTCTGCACCCTCATATTTTGAGCACATTCCAAGGCCTGAAATTGAATTGAGCAAAGAGATAGTTGATGGTGTATTAAAAGAATGCAAAGACAATGGGCTCACACTGCAATGTATTGCCGGGCATACAAGACTGATGAAAGAAGGGGGAGTTGAAACTTTTAAAAAGGTCATCGACTTTGCAAATCTTGCAGGGGTTAAATTTGTAACTACTGACACAGGAGAAGTAAAGGGCAAGGA
Organism: uncultured Actinomycetota bacterium; assembly: GCA_964398155.1. Classification (GTDB taxonomy): domain Bacteria; phylum Actinomycetota; class Humimicrobiia; order Humimicrobiales; family Humimicrobiaceae; genus JAMDDL01. The sequence continues at coordinate 11,965 of CAYNMO010000034.1, forward strand.
TGACGAAAATAAATTCTACTCTGATATCAGGGAACTAGGAGATTATGCAAAAGATAAAGGGATAACAATATGCCTTGAAATGCATGGAGGATGGTGCAACAGCGGTAAAATAGGGGCAGAAATTATTAAAACTGCAAACCACTCAAATGTAAAATTAAATTATGATACAGGAAATGTAATATTTTATGGAAACGTAAGGCCGGAAGAAGATTTACAGAATGCATTGCCCTATATGGGCCACGTCCACTTAAAGGATGATGGATCCGGCAAATTTCAGGATTGGAACTTCCCTGCACTGGGAGAAGGAATAGTGGATTTTGTTAAAATTTTTGAAATGCTAAAAAGTTTTGATGGTTTTGGAAGTGTTGAAATTGAGTTTGAGGGCAAAGAACATTCCCTCGATGAAATCAATACGGCGGTCAAAACATCATATGATTTCCTGAAAAAACACGGAGTTGTCGAATAATCGGTTTGATTATATTTTATAAATGGAGGCTGAAATGATAAAGGTTGCTCTCATAGGTGCAGGATATATAGGACGTGCCCACGCCAGTGCTTTAAGCAAGATAAAAAATGCGCAGATTGCTGCGGTTGTTGATAATTTTGAAGAAAATGGCACCAAAGTGGCACAGGAGTTTAATGCAAAATATTTTAAAAATATTGATGAATTGTTGAAAAATGCTGACATAGATTGTGTGGATATTTGCGTGCCTACTTTTGCCCACCCTGAAACCGCAATAAAAGCTGCCAATGCCGGAAAACACGTAATGTGCGAAAAACCGCTTGCGCTGACCCTCAAAGATGCAGACGAAATGATTAAAGCTGCAAAAACAAACAATATAAAAGCAATGACGGGGCACGTTTTAAGATTCTGGCCCGAATATGTAAAAATTAAAGAAATAATTGACAGCGGATACCTTGGCGCCCCTATTCATGTGTTTTCCGAGAGGCTTGCAGTAACGCCTGACTGGCAGGTTGGCAACTGGGACAAAAGCGAAAAGTTCAGCGGCGGAGCGGCCCTTGATCTGCATATCCATGACCTGGATTTGTTAATCTGGCTGTTTGGCAGGCCTGAGATTGTAAAGGCCCAGGGTGTATTGGACCCCGCCAATCCCAAAGAGGGCGGTTTCTCCCATATGTTTACGACGGCGCAGTTTAAAGGCGGAAAATCCGGCTTTGCTGAGGGCGGCTGGGCCTTTAAGGGTTCATTTCCCTTTACAATGGCAGTAAGGATTTTATGCGAAAAAGGAACTGTTGAATGGACGTTCAGAGCCGGAAAAAATATTGAAGAGAGAGGTCTGGCAGCAAATATAAAGATTTACGGCAATGACGGTTCGGTGGAAACTATAGAAGCCATGCAGTCAGATGCTTTCTTTAATGAGCTTTCATATTTTGTAGATTGTATTGAGAACAATAAGCCAATCGAAATGGCTACTTTTGAAGATGGGCGGATGGCTCTGGAATTTGCGCTGGCCGCAGTAAAATCAGCCAGAGAGCAAATAACTGTGAAGCTATAAGCCTGGAGAAATATTATGGGAAAATTTAACGGCGTTTTAACTCATCAGACTGTAAGTTCGCAGGATTTTTACAGGATAATGACGATGCCTGCCGAGGAAATTAACAATTGGAGCAATGTAGGAGTAAAAATTGTTGACAGTACAGGCACACTGTATAGTGAAATGGCTCGTTCGATTGCGGATGTAATCGTTAAAAACAATAAGGAAAACAAGTCATCCAAAATCATACTGCCTGTAGGGCCAAGGCCGCAGTACGCAATTCTTGTTAAAATCATAAATGAGGAAAAAATAGACCTCACAAAATTGTGGATCTTTTTTATGGATGAATATCTTGACTGGGAGAGCAGGCTGATTTCAAAATCTCACCCAATGAGTTTTCGGGGATACATGGAAAGAAATCTTTTTAACCTGATTGATAAATCTCTTGGGCTAAACGACGAGCAAATTGTTTTTCCTGATCCTGCCAATCTTGATTACAATGATGATCTGATAGAAAAGCTGGGCGGCATAGACACCTGCTATGGCGGTCTGGGCTATCATGGGCATATTGCCTTTAATGAACCATATGATACATATTACAGAAGAATGACAATCGAGCAGTACATTAATTCAAAAACGCGTACACTTGACCTTAATTCAGATACATTAGTGATTAACAGCCTCAGTGATATTGGCGGCAACTGTTATGATCTTCCGCCAAAGGCTGTTACCATTGGCATGAAGCCAATTATGAATGCCAAAAAGATTGAGATCTATTGTGATAACGGCATCTCAAAATGGCAGCCCGCAAGTTTCAGGCTTGGAGCGATGCACCCACCCACTCTTGATCGTCCGGGAACCCTGTTGCAGCTTCATCCGAACCCGAAAGAAACCGTTTTATTTGTAGCAGACAGCCTGACGGCTCGCCCGATAATTATTTCTCCCCGATAATTATCCAAACTCTTTCATAAAATATGGATACTCGACAGCACGGCAATATAAATATATTAGTTAATTTGTTTCATTTACTTCCAGGCTTATGACATATCAAACGGTAAAGATATATACCGGGTGGAAGGTTATGGATAAATATATTGCAAGTTTGCCACAGGCGGAGGGCAAAATACTGTAGCAACCCGTATCTTTCTGCGAAATATTTGCCCGATTATTTGGAAGCAATAATTATAAAATAAAATTGTTTTAGTAAATACTAAAAATACAAATCTAAGAAACAAAAACACAAGAAACAAATGAGTGTCAAAACAAAAAAATTACTACTCGACTGTATTATGCATAAAGGCAACGGTAAGGTCCCGACAATGTACAGGGGCGAGCCTTCCACCAACGAAAAGCTCATAAAGTTTTTCAATTTAAGCAGCCTGGAAAATGACTGGGAAAAACTTACCCTGCTTCTTGGGGCCGACAACTACTCGGATGGCGAAACTCTTGGAGGATTTACAACTTATTTTCCAGACTATACGGGCCCGGATTTTGAAAGCCTGTTTGAAGTTAACAGGTTTGATATTTGGGGAATAAACTCCCAGGAGGTTTACATTGGAAAAGAGAGGCATGTAGTTTTTGCAAAAATTCCTCCACTGGGCAGCAAAGACGAGATTGAAGCCTTAAATAATTACCCCTACCCAGGGATTGAGTGGTTTGATTTTAACTGTTACAGAAACAATACTGAGCAGATATCATTTAAAAGCCACAAAGATCAGCAGGCAATAAAATTATCTGAATTCAAAAAATCTGAAAGCCATTTTTTGAATACAAGCTGCCAGAACAGTATATTTATGGTTTCCACATATCTGAGAGGCATGGAAAAGCTATTCATGGACTTTTTATTAAATCCGCTTTACGCAGAAACACTTATAGAAAAAATTGGCGGGTTTATGGTTGAATTCAATAAAAAAAACCTTGCAAATATAGGAGAGTTTATCGATTTATACGGTATCTGGGATGATTTTGCCGACCAGGAAGGCCTGATGATCTCACCGGCAGTATGGAGAAAATTTTATAAACCGTGGTATATAAAGCTTATAAATGAGGCAAAAAAATACAATCTCCTGGTGTGTTTCCATGTCTGTGGAAACTGCACTGAAATAATAGGTGATTTAATTGAGATAGGAGTGGATATCCTTGATCCTGTCCAG
>CAYNMO010000035.1:0-6532 GCA_964398155.1 uncultured Actinomycetota bacterium
TTTTAGCGAACTTGGGCTTGGGAAACTGCCGGCATGAGGAATTCTGCCTGCTGATTTAAAAAAAGATGAAAATGTATTTGTATCAAATGGAACTGACCAGATAGTCATTTACGGCACCCTTTTAAAAGATGCAAAACTCTCAAGCGTCATTTATGATGTAAAAACAAAAAATAATGTGCGAGGAAAAACTGAATTTCCCATGGTCATGAAAAAAGGCGGATTTGCAGGCAGCGAGCCCGTTAATCTATATGCCGGTTTATTTGAGTATCAGATATGGCTTGCTGACAAACTTGTGGCCGTATTTCCCTTCGAGGTCAGACCCTAGCAGCACAATTACAATAAATTCAATAAGGAACGGCTCACTTTTAATCACAGTTTTAGCTATTTATTAGCACAATAAGGGGACAGTCCTCTTTTGAGCACAGTTTTAGCTATTTATTAATTTTACCTGTATTGTGCTGGCTTTTATTGTCAAAATAGCAATTAATTATAAATAAAAAAGTGCACTTCTAACTTATTATTGATATTTATTATAAATAATATTGACATGATATAGCTTCTTTTATAGAATTGCGTTTTACTTCATGTTTTATGAAGTATTTCTGTTTTAATAATTCATAGTGAATTTTTTGTTTATTATTTTTACTGTATTATTTATTATTTTTATTATATTTTATAAATTTGATATAATAGCTGTTTATGGCGGTGTAGCTCAGCTGGCTAGAGCACACGGTTCATACCCGTGATGTCATTGGTTCAAGTCCAATCACCGCTACCATAATATTTTTGACTATTTATTTTTTTATTTATTTAACTTATTTAAAATTATTTAAAAGTTTCAGGTAGAATTCTGGGTCCTGAATCAAAAGTTAAAACCAAATAGTAAAAAATTTAAAATTATTTTTCATTTAAGAAAGGAAGCAGGCATGGCTAAAGAGAAATTTACAAGAAATAAAATACATATGAATATCGGCACCATAGGGCATGTGGATCACGGCAAAACAACCCTTACTGCTGCAATTACGTATTGCCTTAAAGGCAAGGGCCTAAACGTTCAGGTTCGCCCCTTTGATTCAATTGATAATGCACCGGAAGAAAAGGCAAGAGGAATAACCATTGCTATTGCCCACGTTGAATACGAGACAGACAACAGACACTATGCTCACGTTGACTGCCCTGGTCATGCCGATTACGTAAAGAACATGATTACAGGTGCTGCTCAGATGGACGGAGCAATAGTTGTAGTATCAGCTGCTGACGGCCCCATGCCTCAGACAAGAGAGCACATACTTCTTGCCCGTCAGGTTGGTGTTCCCTACATCGTAGTATTTTTAAACAAAACAGACATGGTAGATGATCCTGAACTTATCGAGCTTGTTGAAATGGAAGTAAGAGAGCTTCTCTCCTATTATGAATTCCCAGGAGATGACATCCCTATCGTTAAAGGCTCAGCACTTAAAGCACTTGAATGCCAGTGCGGAAAACCTGAATGTCCTTCATGCGGCTGTATTACAGAACTTATGAACGCAGTTGACAGCTATTTTCCTGATCCGGTCCGTGCAGTTGACAAACCATTCCTTATGCCTATTGAAGATATCTTCTCAATAACAGGAAGAGGAACAGTAGTAACAGGCAGAATCGAAAGAGGTAAAGTAAATCTTCAGGAGGCTGTTGAAATAGTAGGTATAAAAGAAGCAACCCAAAAAACTGTAGTAACAGGAATTGAAATGTTTAGAAAGCTTCTTGACGAGGGCCAGGCCGGAGATAACGTAGGACTTCTGCTTCGTGGAATTCAGAAAGAAGATGTGGAAAGAGGCCAGGTAGTAGCAAAGCCCGGTTCAATTACACCTCACTCACATTTCATGGCTCAGGTTTACGTACTATCCAAAGAAGAAGGCGGAAGACATACTCCTTTCTTTAACGGATACCGTCCACAGTTTTATTTCAGAACAACAGATGTAACAGGTGACGTAACACTTCAGGCTGGTATTGAAATGGTTATGCCTGGTGATCATACAGAAATGGAAGTAAAACTTATCACACCTATAGCAATGGAAGATGGACTTCGTTTTGCCATACGTGAAGGTGGAAGAACAATAGGTGCAGGAAGTATATCCAAGATTATAGAGTAGAGATTAGAAAATACGGAGGAAAATAGTTGAGCGCAGGTAAATTAGGACAAAAAATAAGAATAAAATTAAAAGCTTATGACAGTGAAGTAATAGACAGATCTGCAAAAAAGATTGTTGAAACTGTCGAGAGTTCAGGAGCAAAAGTATCAGGACCTATTCCGCTTCCAAATAAAAGGAATTTGTTCTGTGTTATAAGGTCTCCTCATGTCGACAAGGATTCAAGAGAGCATTTCGAAATAAGGACTCATAAAAGAATAATTGACATCCTTGATCCTAATCCGAAAACAGTTGATATGCTCATGAGATTAAATCTTCCGGCAGGCGTAGATATAGAAATAAAGTCATAAACTGAAATATAAAAAAGGTGCAAATTAATAAATTTTATATTTTTTGAAACTTTTATTTGATTTATTTTTAAAAAAAATATAGAATATGTTTTTTGTGTTGACTAAAAAATTGTTTTGAAAGTTATATTGAATTTAGCTGGAATTTTAAGGAAGAGAGTCAAAATGGTACAAGCAATTTATGGTAAAAAAGTGGGTTCCACCCAGATATATGATGAAAACGGAAATGTTCTGTGCGTAACTGCAATAGAAGCAAAACCATGTAAAATTGTTCAGATAAAAAACGTAGAGTCTGATGGTTATAATGCCTTAAAAGTAGGTTTTGGCGTTGTAAAAGAAAGCAGACTAAACAAGCCTAAAAAAGGTGAATTTGCAAAAGCAAAAGTTGAGCCTGCAAAATATCTGAAAGAAATAAGACTTGCTGATTTTAATGATGAGTACAAAATCGGTGACAGCATTGATGTAAAAGTTTTTAATATTGGTGATATTGTAAAAATTACGGGAATATCAAAAGGCAGAGGCTTTGCGGGCGTTATCAAAAGATTTCATTTTCACAGAGGCCCTGTTACCCATGGTTCTCACAGTATTAGGAAAACCGGTTCAATAGGTATGTGCTCTACTCCAAAAAAAGTTATGAAAGGCAAGAAAATGCCTGGCAGAATGGGCGGAGAAAGAGTTACTATCCCGGGTACCAAAATAATAGATGTATTGTCAGAGCAAAACCTGATTTTAGTTAAAGGATTTGTTCCTGGAGCAAAAGGCAGTGTAGTTTATATTAGGAAAGCTTAAATTTTTTTAGGAGAAAGTAATGGCGACTTTAGATATTTTAGATTTAAAGGGAAGCAGTAAAGATAAAATTGATATTCCAGATGAAATAGTAAAAGTGGAAGTAAACACTAATATTCTTCATATGGAAGTTAAAAGGTTTCTTGCTTCAGCACGTTCCGGTACCAGCAAAACAAAAGGAAGAAGCGAAGTCAGGGGCGGCGGTAGGAAACCCTGGAGACAAAAAGGCACAGGAAATGCAAGAGCAGGAAGTACAAGATCACCTCTTTGGAGAGGTGGAGGAGTTACTTTCGGTCCTGTTCCAAGAGATTATTCATTTAAACTTAATAAGAAAGTTATAAGAAAATCAAAACTTATGGCTCTTTCCGACAAGTTTAATGATGGCAGGCTTATGGTTGTTTCAGACTTTAATTTTGACAAGCCCAGCACTAAAAAGGCTAGTTCAATTCTTGAAAGTCTAAAAGTGGCCGGCAGTAAAGTTCTGGTTGTTTTGGAAAATCTGGATGGCAATGAATTGCTGTCTTTCAGAAACATGCCAACTGTTTTACTGACGACATACAGGTCTATGAACACTTATGAAGTTCTGGTAAGTGATTATATGATATTTACAAAAAATTCACTTGAGAAATTTTTAGAGGAGTTTTCCAATGCAAGATCCTAGAGATTTGATTGTAGGACCTATAGTTTCAGAAAAAAGCTATAGCGCAGTAAAAGATAACAGATACTCTTTTTTTGTAGATCTTAGAGCCGAAAAAGGCGAGTTAAAAAGAGCAATCGAAAAAATTTTTAACGTTAAAGTGCTAAAGATCAGCACTATTAGCGTAAAGCCGAAACCTAAACGACTTGGGCGCAGCGTCGGCACAAGTCCAAGACGAAAGAAAGCCATCGTAAGTCTAAGAAAAAAAGACAAAATCGACTTCTTTCAGTCTGCATAACTTAAATTAAATTAAATAATATTTTATAAAATTTTAATATTTTAATAGAACTGACTGTTTAATTATTTTATAAACAACTCGTTTGTTTTAGTAATTATTGTTCTTACTTAAATTGCGGAGGTAAATAAGTTGGCTTTAAAAAAATACAAACCGACGTCTCCAGGCAGGAGATTTGCGACAGTTTCAGATTTTGCTGAAATTTCAAAGGAAAGACCTGAAAAGTCATTAACTGTTTCTCTGGTTAGAAAAGCAGGTAGAAATAATAATGGCCGTATCACCAGGAGGCACAGTGGCGGAGGCCATAAAAGACTTTACAGAATAATAGATTTTAAAAGAAATAAAGCAGATATTCCGGGTAAAGTTGCAACAATAGAATATGACCCGAACAGAAGTGCACGAATTGCTTTAATTTTTTATGCTGATGGCGAAAAAAGCTATATTATTGCACCAATAGGATTAAAAGTCGGAGACAGCGTAGAATCAGGCGCAAATGCAGATATCAAGCCGGGCAACTGTCTTCCTTTATCTCAGATACCTGTAGGTACAATTGTTCACAACATTGAGCTCAAGGTAAATAAAGGTGCTGCAATAGCGCGTTCTGCAGGTTCTTCTGCACAGCTTTTGGCTAGAGATGAAAGTTATGCACAGTTAAAATTGCCTTCAGGCGAAATGAGACTGGTTTCAATAAAGTGCAGAGCATGTATAGGCCAGGTTGGGAATCCGGATCATGAAATTGTAAGGCTTGGCAAAGCCGGTCGTAACAGATGGCTTGGCGTAAGACCGAGTGTCCGTGGTACTGCCATGAACCCTCATGATCATCCACATGGCGGCGGCGAAGGCAAGAATAAAACTTCCGGAAGAGATCCTGTTACTCCTTGGGGCAAGCCAACACTTGGCTACAGAACAAGAGATAAAAAGAATCCTACGGGCAAGTTTATTATAAAGAGAAGAAATGCTTAGTTATTAAAAATTTATTTATTTTATCTTATGCGTTTGGAGGAGGATAAAAATGTCCAGGTCTTTAAAAAAAGGACCTTTTGTTGAAGAAAGCCTATTTAGAAAAATAAAATTGATGGAAGAAACAGGAGATAAGAAAATTATCAAAACCTGGTCCAGAGATTCTGTTATTTTTCCTGAGATGGTCAGCTTTACAATTGCGGTTCATGATGGGAAAAAACATATTCCGGTTTTTGTTTCTGAGTCAATGGTTGGTCACAAGCTCGGTGAATTTGCACCGACAAGATCTATAAGACCACATGTTTTTAAAGGTAAAAGCGAGAAAAGCGCATCAGTTAAAAAGAAAATGAACAAAGGTTAATTTAAGTGAGATTTAATTGTTTTAATTTGTGTTATTTAAAGGGGGCTGTTTATTTTGGAAGCTAAGGCAATAACAAGAAATATAGAGATACCGGCTACAAAAGTTCGTTATGTTGTTGAGCTGGTTAAAAGTAAAAAGGTAAGCGAAGCGGTTGATCTTTTATCTTTAACACCTAGAGTTGCAGCTGTTTATGTCAGAAAGGCTATTCAGAGTGCTGCTGCAAATGCTGCTGAGAATTTTAAAATGAAACAAGATGAATTATTCATTTCGCAGATATATGTTACTCAGGGGCCCACATTGAAAAGATTCAGGCCGAGAGCCAGGGGTAAAGCTGACAGAGAAAGAAAAAGAAGCTCACATTTATTCGTGTGGGTATCTGATGGCAAAACAGAGGAGGTTAAGAAAATTGGGTCAAAAAGTAAATCCTAACGGACTAAGATTAGGTATTAACAGAGACTGGGAATCAAGATGGTTTGCAACCAAAGATTTTGCAAAGTTTATCTTAGAAGATATTAAAATAAGAAAACTTATTAATGAACAGATTGCCAACTCAGGTATTTCTAAAATAGAAATTGAAAGAACATCTGATGAAGTAAAAGTTGATGTTTTCACTTCAAAGCCCGGAGTTGTAATAGGCAAAAGGGGAACAACCATAAATGATATGAAGGAACTTCTTCAAAAGCAGGTAGGAAGAGCGGTTCAGCTTAATATTGTTGAAGTTAAAAAACCTGAGCTCGTTGCCAAGCTTGTGGCTGAGGGAATAGCTTCCCAGCTTGTTGGCAGAGTAAGCTTTAGAAAAGCAATGAAAAAGTCGGTTACATTGACTTTAAAATCTGGTGCCAAAGGAATAAAAGTACAATGTTCCGGCAGACTTGGCGGAGCGGAAATGGCAAGAAGAGAGTGGTACAGGGAAGGCAGAGTACCTCTTCATACTTTAAGAGCTGCCATAGATTTTGGGACTGCTGAAGCAAAGACTACTTTTGGAAAAATAGGAGTCAAGGTTTGGATATATCTGGG